>JANYCA010000004.1 GCA_025360525.1 Chitinophagaceae bacterium
TGCAAAACGCAAAGCTGTTCAAATGATCATGCACAATGAAACCGGAGGCAGTGCCATCAACTACGATCGTCAATTGGATACTGCTTTTCGTTTTATGAACCGGTATGGTTACCCTGCAGTAAAAACAGGTTATGTTGGCAATATTATGCCAAAAGGCGAGCACCATGATGGGCAATGGATGATCAATCATTACACCCGGGTAGCAAAAAAAGCAGCGGAATATAAAGTGATGGTTGATATGCATGAGCCGGTTCGTCCCACTGGTTTAAGTAGAACTTATCCCAACTTTATGGCAAGCGAAGCAGGCCGTGGCAACGAATGGAATGCATTCAGTGAGGGCAGTCCTGCCGAGCATGAAACCATATTACCCTTCACCCGCCTGATGGGTGGGCCGATGGATTACACACCTGGTATTTTCAAGTTAAAGCATTATGCAAAGAACGCACCGGAAAGACAATTGCATACCACGCTGGCCAAGCAACTGGCTTTGTATGTAACCATGTATAGCCCGATACAAATGGCGGCAGATCTGCCCGAAAATTATGCAGTCCATATGGATGCTTTCAAGTTTATAAAAGACGTACCGGCCGATTGGGATGACACCAAGATCATTGAAGCTGAGCCCGGGGATTTTATCACCATTGCCCGAAAAGAAAAGGGAGCAGGCAATTGGTTTATAGGTGCCATCACGGATAAAAATAGCCATAAGGCAACAGTACCGCTTGGGTTTTTAGACGCAGGTAAAAAATATATTGCTACCATTTATGAAGACGCCGCCGATGCAGATTGGCAAGACAACCCGGAAGCATACCGCATCGAAAAATTCCTGGTACGTAATACAACCGAATTAAAAATCATGTTGGCAAAGGGCGGGGGAGCGGCCATTAGCGTAGTACCCGCAACCACTGCCAATTTAAAAGGAGTTAAACCATATAAGTGATCCAGGCCGTTATGCGGTAATGGATAAACTTGTTAATTTTTTCTCAACCTATCGTTTGGGACTCCGCTGTTTCTACAGTGTCCTTCGTCTTTTTGCAAAGACTATTGGCTTTTAATAATTGATAGTCGAAGTCCTTCCAGTAGGCTATCTGATAATTACCTGTTGACGTGCTAGTGACAACAGGCGTGGGAGTGTTAATAATAGGTAAGATCAAGGTCTTGGTGAGCTGTCGTACCGCCTGTGTTTTTGCACAAGAAATTATTTAATTTTTATTACCGCTTCTTTGAGATCCGACGTTGATTGCTTTATGTCTTTTTGCATTCATACGCTGAAAGTATAAATGTACAAATGAATTGCTTGTGTGTGCCTTTTGAAATATTGTTGACAGCAACTGCATTCAATACATGGTAAATACCGCCAAAGGGACTCGAATCCTGAACTTACTGGCTGAGAGTCAGTAGCTCTAACCAACTGAACTAAGGAGTCATTTTATCGAAGCTGTAATTTACTCAACTAGGGCTTTTAGAAAATCATGCTTTTCTAAAAGCCCATTTAAACATTTCTTTCCACGAGGCTTTTTTTCCATACATTAAAATACCCGTTCGGTATATTTTGCCGGCGAGCCAGGTAGTAAAAATAAATCCGGCCACCAATAATGCCATAGAGGTTAGCAACTGGTACCAAGGCACTCCACTAGGTATGCGCCCCATCATTACAATGGGTGAAGTAAATGGAATCATACTTGCCCAAACCATGATGGGACTATCGGGCGTATTCAAATTGCTGCTCATAATGATGAATGCAAAAATGATGGGCATGGTGATGGGCAACATCAGTGATTGTGCCTCTTGTGGATCTTCGTTTATTACACTGCCGATGGCTGCAAACAAAGAAGCATAAAATAAATAACCGCCTAAAAAATAAAATGTAAAACAACTCAATACCAACACCCAGTTTACATTGCTGATGTTTTTCTGCAGCTCTATCATTTTCATCGCCATGGCTGTATTACCACCACCGCCCGGCATTGCCTGGTTTGCAGCTCCTGCCTGTTGTATCATTTCGTGTGGCAAAAATGCACCTGCCACTGTCGTTAGTGCCATTACTAAAATAATCCATAAAGCAAATTGTGTAAGGCCTACTAAAGCAATGCCTAGAATTTTTCCCATCATCAATTCAAATGGCTTTACACTGCTCACCATTACTTCGGCAATCCTATTGGTTTTTTCTTCCATCACGCCTCTCATTACCATTGCGCCAAAAATAAACATGGTGATGTAGATTAAAATACCGCTTCCAAAGCCCACGCCATAATTAATGGCCGCATTTACTTCCTCCGATTTACCGCTTTCATTTGCAACACGGTTTTCTACTGTAAATAAACCCTTAGATTTTTTATTGATGCTATCCAGTATTTCTTTGCGGATTCCTTTTTGCTGCAACTGGTCTTTTTCGTAAGCCTTATCCAGTCGGTCTTCTAACGCTTCCTTGGTATCCATGCCCAATTGTTTGTTGGAGTGGATGGTGAATTTTTTACCTATAGAATCGTTGTTGAAATTTAGCACCGCATCGTACCCCTTTCTTTTAAAATTACTGCTGTCGATAGCGGTTGTAAAATTAAATTGTAACCTGGATGAATCACTTTGCAGATTTTCTTTTAAATAGGTTGGGTAGTTTACTACGGCAATCTTTTTAAGATAGTCTTTAGACGTAGCAGCAAAATAAGCTGAACCAAAAATGAACAATATCATTGCTATGGGTAATAGAAAAGTTGAGAGCAAAAATGTTTTATTTCTTACCCTCGTTATGTATTCTCTTTTTAAAATAAGGCCGATTTTATTCATATAGTTATTTTAGTGGTCAATTGTGAATTGTGAATAGTGAATGGTCAATGGATAGTGAATGATTTATTTGAATTAAAGAGTACAATTAATAACCAGAATAAAATCCAACAAAAAAAAGATGATTGATGGTGATTAATGATGTACAAAACAAAAAGCGCCATTCACTATTACACTTTCTGAAACTGCCTTGCTTCCGGTGTGCCTTCTACCAGTTTAATAAAAATATCATTCAGCGACGGCAATACTTCATTAAATGAATTGATAGCAATGTTTTGATCGATGAAAAATTTAAGCACATCGTTGGTTGTGCTGTCGTGTTGTAATTTTATCAGCAATTTCTCCGGCTGGTGTTTTATCACTTCAAAAATATACGTCATCAGGTTATGTGCATTTGTTTGTGCACCTAACTGAAAAATATTTTCCTTAAACTGATTTTTTATGTCAGTAATTGTACCATCCAATATTTTTTGGCCTTTGTTTACCAATACAATATGGTCACAGATTTCTTCTACCTGCTCCATGCGGTGGGTACTAAAAATAACGGTACTACCTTTTTGGGCCAGGTTAAATATTTCTTCTTTAATAAGATTGGCATTTACAGGATCCAGTCCACTAAAAGGTTCATCAAGGATAATCAGTTTGGGCTCATGTAAAACGGTGATGACAAATTGTAATTTCTGGCTCATGCCTTTGCTGAGATCTTCTACTTTTTTATTCCACCAGCTTTCCATTTCAAACCGCACAAACCATTCTTTTATTTTATGCATGGCTTCGCTTTTACTCATGCCTTTTAGTTGAGCCAGGTACAAGGCCTGTTCACCTATTTTCATTTTCTTGTACAGGCCTCTTTCCTCAGGCATGTAACCGATGTAGCGGATGTCGTTGATGGGATCAAATTTTCTGCCATTGAAAATGATGTTGCCTTCGTCGGGATAAAAAATGCCGGTAATCATTCTGAGTAAGGTTGTTTTACCAGCGCCATTGGGGCCCAGCAAACCGAAAATGCTTCCCTGCTCAATGTTGAAGCTGATGTCATCAACAGCTTTTTGAGTGGAAAAATATTTTTTTAGGTTTTGTAATTCTAAAATATTCATTCGATGTGTAGTTAGCTTTATGAGTGTTAAAAATACTTATCAGCAAAACAATTAAATGAAAAGATTTGATAAGCGGTTATTTATCGTTTAGGGGGTAGTCTGCACTTTAATTGTTTAGAAGTTTAGTATGTTTAGAAGTTTAGCTGCTTACTAAAGTACAAGCTATTAATAAGGTCGTTTTTTAACCTTAGATAAAATTAGTAACACAAAAGTTTATTTTATCACAACCCTGTAAAAAAAATATTTGATTATTTTTAGTTCTATCTGCCTAAAAGGGAAATACAAAACCCTACTTGAGGCAGTTACCAATTGCGTTTAGTTTTATTTGCGTAGCAACACATCGGCCAATTGTTTAGCTACACGTTCGCCATCCATTGCAGCACTCACTATTCCGCCTGCATAGCCTGCACCTTCGCCGCAAGGGTATAAATTTTTTATTTGTGGATGTACCAATGTTTCATGGTCTCTTGGAATACGTACGGGAGAAGAGGTACGGCTCTCCGTAGCCACAACTATCGCATCATTTGTATAATATCCTTTCATTTTTTTACCAAATGCCTGGAACCCTTTGGCAAGACAATCATAAATAAATGAAGGCAAAACCTCATTCAATTGTGTGCTGTGTAAGCCAGGCTGGTAGCTGCATACAGGTAAAGAGGCGGAGCTGGTACCTTTACTAAAATCAACCATCCGTTGTGCAGGTGCCACGGAATTTCCGCCGCCTCCTGTAAAACTTTGCTGCTCCACCATTTGTTGAAATTTCATCAGGAGCAACGGGCTGTTTTCTAATTCATCTAAACGTTCAAAACCGCTGAACCCTTTCAGTTTTTTAAACTCCCGCCAGGCATCTTTTTCATCTACACTCACCACCATGCCGCTATTTGCAAATTGATTATTTCTTTTAGATGGGCTCCATCCATTTAGCACTATTTCGCCCGGCGAGGTAGCAGCAGGCGCAATGATGCCACCGGGGCACATGCAAAAAGAAAAAACACCACGACCATTAACCTGTTCCACTAACGAATACGACGCAGGAGGTAAGGGCCCCCTGGTGACCTCACCTAAAAGGGAAGAGGTATTGCACCTGTATTGTATTGAATCTATAAATGATTGTGGATGCTCCACCCGTACGCCTAACGCAAATGGTTTTGATTCAATCAAAATATTTTTATGATGCAGCAGTTCAAAAATATCCCTGGCAGAATGACCGGTGGCAAGGATAACAGAATCAGCAGTAAATGAATCGCCATCTGCTGTGGTTAGGCTGTTGATATTTTCTTTATCAATCACAAAATCAACTACCTTTTTATTAAACAGTAATTGTCCGCCGCATGCTTCTATCAATTGCCGCATGGCAGTAATAATATTGGGCAGTTTGTTGGTACCGATATGGGGATGTGCTTCGTATAAAATTTTTTCTTCTGCACCAAAATGTACAAACAGGTTCAGTATTCTGTCTATGTCGCCCCGTTTGTTGCTTCGGGTGTATAATTTACCATCGCTGTAAGTGCCTGCACCACCTTCACCAAAACAATAGTTACTTTCCGGGTTTACAACGCCTTCTTTATTCAGTACAGCCAAATCTCTTCTTCTTGCCCTCACATCTTTACCTCTTTCCAAAATAACCGGCTGTATGCCCAGCTCAATCAGTTGCAGTGCAGCAAACAATCCTGCAGAACCGGCACCAATAATCAGTACCTTTTTGCTGGCCTTGCTTACATTTCTAAAATTAAAAGACTGAATGATGCGTTGTTGAAAAGGTTCGTCAATAAAAGCAGTAAGGGTTAGGTTTACCCAAATGATTTTACCTCTTGCATCAATTGATTTTTTTTGAAAGTGGTATCCCGTAACTGCATTGACTTTTGTGCCGGTAGTTTTAGCAATCAGTTGCTTAATAGCCAGGTCATCCGCTGCTTCTGCAGGTAATATTTTTAAGGTGATTTTTTGTTGCATAAACCAGCCGGATATTTATTCCGGAATATTTTATTGAATGTAAATAATATAAATACACAGTAGCATATACATTCGCCATTGATGGGTCTATAATTTATTTACACCTGTCCCTAAGCCCCCTTTGGGGAATTTAGTGGGCTTGTTCTAAAAGGGTAAATCATCAATTACATCCGGTGATGAGGCGGTAAAGGTATCGAGGGGTTCCATGTATTCAACATCAGTACCCGTAGATGAATCTCCACCAGTTGATTGCGATACTGCTTCTACACGCCAGGCATCTAAATTGGTAAAATAACTCACCTTACCGTCTTTTTCCCATTTAGTGCCTTTAATATTAAAATGCACTTTTATTTCATCGTCAATATTTATTTTATCAATGATGCCAGTTTTATCCTGAACACATTGAAATTTAACAAAATTACTAATTGCTCTGCCGCCTATCTCATCTGTTTTTTCTACTGCAAATTCTCTTGTTTTAAACGTTGCAGTTTTTTGTACCATATCAAATTTGGCAATTAATTTGCCTGTCAATTCGTAACTCATGTTGTATATTTTGGCGGTAAATGTAAACTTATTTGGCAATAAAAATATTTAGCGTTTCTTTTCTTTATGGTACTTTAAAAATTGCTACCTTCCTTTTCTTAAAGCAGCAAATTTTAATGAAAAACCGCTCGTTACCTGTTTCCATATTTTTTATCGTTTTGTTGTTTTTTGCCTGTAAAACTGGTTACCAGCCAACAACTGTACAATACAAAGATTACAAGGTAACCCCCCATCAACCCATCAATAATGAATTAACCAGTTTACTTCAACCATATGCAGACAGCGTAAATAAAAACATGAATGATGTGGTAGGATCGGCAGCAATGGAGTTACAAAAAAAACAACCAGAGGGAATACTCGGTAATGTAATGGCCGATGCAATGCTGGAGCAAGCAAAGAAAAAATTCAATACGCCTGTAGATGCATCTTTTATTAACTACGGCGGCATACGGCTTCCATCTATACCCGCCGGAAATATCACCCGGGGAAAAATTTTTGAACTATCTCCTTTTGACAACATCATTGTATTGCTTAAAATGGATGGAAATACATTGCAACAGTTTTTAAATATCGTGGCTTCAAGGGGTGGATGGCCATGTGCAGGAATACAATTTCAAATAAAAAATAAACAGGCTGTTAATATACTTATAGGCAACAATCCCATTAGTGGGAATAACGTCTACACTATTGCAATGTTAGATTACATTGCCAATGGCGGAGATGATTGTGTTATGTTAAAATCTATTCCGCAGCAAAATAACGGTTATTTATTCAGGGATGCTGTGCTGGATTTTATTGCCGGTAAAACCAAAGAAGGTAAAGCTATTTCGTCATCAATTCAAAACCGGGTAAGCAATGCAGAATAGAAGAAATTTTTTACAGCAAACAGCTATTGCTGCCGGAACCATGTTGGTTCCATCATCAATGCTGGCGGCACTTACAGGGCAGGATGCCGTTACTAAATTAACTATTTTGCACACCAACGATGTACATAGCAGGCTGGAACCTTTCCCCATGGATGGTGGCAGAAACCAGGGGTTGGGTGGTGTAGCTGCAAGGGCTGAACTGATAAATAAAATAAGAGCCGAAGAAGAGCATGTTTTATTGCTGGATGCCGGTGATATTTTCCAGGGAACGCCCTTCTTTAATATTTATAAGGGGGAGCCGGAAATGAAAGCGATGGCTGCAATGAGGTATGATGCCAGCATAATGGGCAATCATGATTTTGATGCAGGATTAGAAAATTTTGCTACTCAACTGCAACATGCCAGTTTTCCGATACTAATGTGTAACTATGGCTTTATAGATACTCCTATGGAGCACAAATATGCTCCATATAAAATTTTTAAGAAGGGAAAATTAAAAATTGGTGTAACCGGTGTAGGTATTGAAATGAAAGGTTTGGTGCCTGATGCATTGGCTGCTAACACTCAATATCTTGATCCAATCGTTAATGTAAACAGGGTTGCTGAAAAGCTTAAAAAAGATAGGGGATGCGATTTGGTAATTTGTTTGAGCCATCTTGGATATAAATATAAGGAAGATGAAAACAGGGTATGCGATTTGATACTTGCCAGAGAAACAGAAAATATTGATTTAATAATTGGAGGCCATACACACACTTTTTTAGATGCACCGGTAGTAGTAAAAAACAAAGCAGGGAGCGATGTTTTGATCAACCAGGTGGGTTGGGCAGGTATCATTTTGGGGCGTTTAGATTTTGAATTTTCCAGATTCAGGAATAAAAATTTATCAAATTCTCATACTGTGACTGTGGGCAAAAAAGCAAGCGAATAAAAAGTTTTTTTTTTCGATTAATTATCTTGATATTCGCCTTCTTACTCAAAAATTTTTTTTATTCGTACGTGAAAGACCTTTTGGGGATTGCTAATAAAAATATTTTACTCAATATATAAATTGCTTAAGGAATAATGGATAAAGTTTTTGATAAGGTGTGGAATAATTGCCTGGAGATAATCAAAGACATTGTAGAATGGCAGCACTATAAAACATGGTTCGAACCAATAAAACCCGTTGCATTAAAAGATAAGGTTTTAACGATTCAGGTACCAAGCCAGTTCTTTTTTGAATACCTGGAAGAGCATTATATAAGTTTACTAGCTAAAACCCTTAAAAGGGAATTGGGTAAAGATGCACGCCTTGAATACAGGATTATGGTGGATAGTGGTAATAGTAAGAATAAACCTCTTACTATGGATATTCCGGGACATGGTTTTAAATCTTATGCAAATAATGAAATGGACTTTCCTTTAGTTATAAACAACCCCGTAAAAAATCCTTTTGTGATTCCTGGTCTTAAAAAGATGCAGATAGATCCGCAATTGAATCATGCCTATGTGTTTGACAGTTATATCGAAGGAGATTGCAACAGGGTAGCCCGCCGTGCAGGAAAAACAGTAGCAGAAAAACCAGGCACTACTTCTTTTAATCCATTGGTAATTTATGGTGGTGTAGGTTTAGGTAAAACGCACCTTGCGCAGGCAATTGGTAACGAGGTTAAACGCCTGCATAGCAACAAGGTAGTCTTGTATGTAAGTTCAGAGAAATTCATCAACCAATTTATAGATCACGGCCGCAATGGCGCCATCAATGATTTTATTCATTTTTATCAGCTGATAGATGTGTTGATTATTGATGATGTTCAGTTTTTTAACCGTGCCGAAAAATCGCAGGATGCATTTTTTTCCATCTTCAATCATTTACATCAAAGCGGCAAGCAACTTATATTAACCAGTGATAAAGCACCAAAAGATTTGGAAGGTGTTCAGGAACGTTTGTTAAGCCGTTTCAGATGGGGGTTAAGTGCCGATTTGCAGGCCCCCGACTATGATACAAAGATTGAGATACTGGAAAAGAAGATGAAAAATGATGGGCTTGAAATGCCTAAGGAAGTGGTAAAATACATTGCTTATAATATTAACAGCAACGTACGGGAACTGGAAGGAGCCCTTATATCGTTATTGGCACAATCTTCGCTTAACAAAAGAGAAATAGATTTAGAGTTGGCAAAGAAAGTACTTAGAAATTTTGTGAAATCTTCCAGTAGGGAAATTACCATTGATGCAATACAAAAAATGGTATGTGACTTCTTTGACGTACCCTACGATAAATTATTGCAGAAGACCCGTAAAAGAGAAATTGTACAGGCAAGGCAAATTACCATGTACCTTTCTAAATCTTTTACCAAAAACTCGTTAAAAACTATTGGCGAACATTTTGGTGGTAGGGATCATACAACCGTAATTCATAGTTGCCAAACGGTAAAGGATTTAATGGATACCGATAGTTTATTTAAGGAGAGTGTATTGGAATTGTACCAAAAAGTACAATTAGCATCTATGTAAAAATCCAAAAAATATAAATGGCAAATCCGGGCAAATAAGTAGCCCGGATTTGTTATTTATAAGTATTCGGTAGTGCGGCAAAATAAATTAAGAGTTAGGCCAGTAAAGGGTTTTAAAATTATTTCTGGATATTTATCAATTTGTTTTGGGTATTACAATGTTGAAGCTTATTTTTACAACCCCTTAATAAATAGGGCAGGTAGGAGAGGTGCCTGAGTGGCCGAAAGGAACGGTTTGCTAAATCGTCGTACGGGTTAAACTGTACCGTGGGTTCGACTCCCACCCTCTCCGCTCAAAGTTCTTATCTGAAAGATGTTGGTGTTTATAAATTAGCTGAAAAGCAATTGATTTCATCCCTTCTTCAAAATTCTTTAATAAACACCGGGTTCCTTTTTGGAACTAAGTTCGGGATGTAGCGTAGCCCGGTATCGCGCCTGGTTTGGGACCAGGAGGTCGCAGGTTCGAATCCTGCCATCCCGACTCAAGAACACTACCCCTTCGATTTTTTTCGAAGGGGTTTTTTGTTTTGGGGGTTGATGGAATTCAAGAGAATTTTGACTTTTAAATTTCAGTTTCCATGTCTTGTTATGTATATTTTTTGTACAGTAAGCAGCGCCG
>JANYCA010000028.1 GCA_025360525.1 Chitinophagaceae bacterium
GCCCACTTGCTAATTGTTTTTTCGGATATGCCAACGATGGCGGCAATTTCTTTTTGCGAATACTGGCCTGTTAAATAAAGGCTTTTTGCTTTATCCCTTTTATCGTTGCGTTTCATAGTAGCAAAGCTGCCAAATTTACCCGTTATTAACCTTTTGTAAATCAATGGTACGGCAGTTACAAGCGTGTGCTGCGGCAGTAACTGTACCATGCTGTAATCCGCATTTGGCAAGCGTTTACGGTCGTTGCATTTTTACACCACAATTGCCCCCGTCCCCTAAAGGGGGTAAAGCAAAGGCTCCTATCCCCTAAAGGGATGAAAAGCAAATAGAAACAATATGGCAAAACTGGATATTGACTTTGTATTAATTGATGAAAGCGTTGTAATGAATGGATTTCGCTGCCTTATGGCCGGTGCCAAATTACAAAGCTTTCAAAAAAATCCGGTGATGTTGTGCATGCATTCGAGGGCTGAGTCCGGTGCTTTTGAAGCTGCTACTACCGACGTGATTTTACCAATAGGAAAATGGTACGACATACGTGTAATTGATGATAAACTATTAGCCAAACCAGACTTTGATGATGCGGACGAATTTGCAAAAAGAATTGAAGGAAAAGTATTAGGCGGCTACATGAAAGGCGCATCTATATGGATAGAGCCAATTGCCGTAAGTGATGATGCTTCGTTACAACTTGCCGGGCAGCCAGGGCCTACCATTACGAAATGGGGCATACTGGAAGCTTCTATAGTAGATATACCCAATTGCAGAAACTCCTTAGCAATAAAAAATAGTGCTGGTAAAAAGATAGTGCTAAGCGGCAATGAAGCCGACCCTGAAATTGTCGATTACTTAAAAACTTTTATTAAAAATACAACCATGGATAGAAAATTATTATGTGCCAATGTTGGCTTGCCTGAAACTGCAACTGATGCACAAATAAGCGAAAAGCTTGCTGCATTAAAAAGTGGTGCAGAAAATTTAACACAGTTATCAGCCCAAAATAAAACGCTGGCTGATGAAGTGGTGCGGCTTAAAAAAGAAGCAACCGAAAAAACCATTACCGACCTGGTTGATAGTGCTATTGGCAGTAAGAAAATATTAGCCGGCGACCGGGATAAGTTTTTAAGACTGGCTGCTGCTGATTTTGATACCGTAAAGGAGCTGATTGATGGCATGAAGCCTTACAACAGTATTGAAGCCCAATTGGGTGCTGGTAAAAGTACTGCCGACCAACTGGAGCTGGATGAGTTGCTAAAGTTATCGGCAACCGACATGTATATGACTGGTAAGCTAGCCAGATTAAAGGAGCTGGACATGGAGCAATTTAAACTGAAATATAAAGAGGCTTTGGGAGTGCCTTACGTGGAGGCATAAGACCTCACCCCTAACCCCTCTCCAAAAGAGAGGGGAAAGAAAACCACCCCTATCCCCTCCGGGGGAGGGAATTAAAAACTATTTAATTAAGATTTAAACGACACATAAATGAAACCAGTAAACTTTATTACCGGCCTTTTAAAACTGATGTTTTTGGCCTTTTTAATTGGTGCTTTAGCACATGTAAGCCCTGTTATTCCATTTGCAGTATTGGTAGTACTTAGCTGTATTGTACCAGTACCCAACAATGCCGCCTACGGTATTATTTTAGAAACCTGGGCAAAGTATATTATTGGCCGCTTTTTTAAGGATAACCAATTTTTAAAAAATGCGTACGATGACAGTGATTATGTACTGCAAGGCCGCATTGTACACGTACCTCAAATAGGCGGTAAGCCAGCGGTTACAAAAAACAGATCTGTATTTCCTGCAACTGCAGTACGGCGAACCGATACAGAGGTATTGTATAGCCTTGACGAGTACACTACCGACCCAAGCCATATACCCAATATAGACAGCATTCATTTAAGCTACAGCAAGCAAGACAGCATTTTGGGCGACCACATGAGTGTATTAAGTGAGCTGGTGGCAGATGATATGTTGATTAAATGGGCTGCTAATGCAACGGTTGTTTATACCACCGGTGGACCAACTGCGGTAACTGTACCGGCTGTAACAGGCCAAACAGGTACAAGGCTTGGTTTTCACCACAGCGATTTGCAAAAGCTAATGATTAAAATGAACGTGGATAATATACCTAAAGATGGCGAAAGGTATATTATGATTGACGACAACATGTTTGATTACTTCTACACCAGTTTAAGTGATACAAGTGCAAAAGATTTCTCCCGCTTTAATGATGCAGCACATGGAGTGATAGGCCGCTTGCATGGCTTTAACATTATGACCAGGAGCAGCGTATTGCAGGCGAGTGCTGGCGGTGCAATTGCAGCATTGGGTGCAGCATTGGGTGCTACGGATAAGCTTGCCTCTTTTGCATGGCATAAAAACAGTATTGCTTTTGCAATGGGTGATAAGCAATTGTTTCAGGATACTAACAACCCACTTTATTACGGAGATATTTACTCTGTACTGGTAATGGGCGGTGGCCGGGTGCGCCGGGGTGATGGTAAAGGGGTGTATGCGGTGTTGCAGGGATAAGAAAGCCCCCTGCCCCAAAGGGGAGACAGGATGTGGGGAGTATTTTTTTTGTGAATTTATTTAACAGGGGAATAAGCAGGCGGCCCTGCATTTGCGGGGCTGCTTTTTAAAATTATGACATTTAAAATGCTAGATATTAACAGCCTAAAACTTAGCGCACTAACTATTTTTTGCGGCATATTTAGCATAAGAACAGAAAGTGAGATAGTATTTTGGTTAACTACGCTGGTGGCAATATCCACCATTATTTACAACTGCATTAAGATTAAAAACGACCACGACAAATGAGGCAACTATTTTTTAATATCAATAAAATGTCGGTGCAAAACATTGTATCTATTATAACGGTGGTTGGCGCATTTGTAATACTGATAATGCTACAACTGCATGAAATACCTGCGGCTAATAAAGATGTATTAAACATTGCCCTTGGCTTTGTGCTAGGTAATGGGGTTAGCAATGTGTATGGTTTTTTATTTGGTGAAAAGAAAAATCAACCTACAAAAAAAGAAGGTGAATAAGCTGCTTACCATATTATCATTATTGCTTTTTGCAAGTTGCAGCCGCAATGTGCTGCCCACAGTGCAAACAGTTATTAAGGATAGCATTGTGCATACATCGCAAACGATACATACCAGGGACACCATATATTTTGCTGGCGATAGTGTAGAAATATCGGTGGCGATACCTTGCCCGGAGGCGGTAATTAACCAGGTTGCCAAAAGCGGCAAAACGGTTGTAAGCGCAAAAATTGAAAAAGGCCGGCTAACGGTTAATTGCAAAACGGATAGCATGCAGGCAATTATAGACAGCCTGACTATTGTTAAACAAAAAGAAGTTTTTAAAACGATCACTACAACGGTGCAAGTGCCTGTGGAGGTTATAAAACATACAATACCTGCCTGGTGCTGGTGGTTGCTAGCCTTTAATGCTTGTGCCATCATTTACAAATTTCGCCACCAGTTAATTGCGCTTTGGCCATGATA
>JANYCA010000076.1 GCA_025360525.1 Chitinophagaceae bacterium
CACAGTGGCATCCGTACCAGCTAGTTTAGTTATTGCAGCGGCCTCTTCAAGTGTTGAATTGGGTGTATCCAATCTTGCAATCCTGCTGCTATCTACACCTAATAAAATAGCAGCCTTCTTTGCAACTGCTGCCTGGGTTTCCCTATTTCTCAATGAGCCCGCAGAGGTAACTAATATACTGTTGTTAATTTGCCGGTAAAGCCTGATACCCTCTGCCAGTCTTCCCAGTGCTGTTAATCCTAATCTTGCAGTGGCGGGTAACGCACTATCCAAACTGAAGCCACTACCCAACACATGAATATAAGTTGGCAATTTACCTTCTTGAATAATACTGGCATTTAATGGGGAATACTGTCTTTCTAAACGGGCTGCTAAAAATTGAGGCAGGTAAGCTGTGGACACAATTAAAAAAATAACCAGATCGGTTGACAGTATTATAATAGCTACCCTTCGCTTTTTAAGTTTAAATAACAAACAGGCCAGCAAAAAAAAAGCCATTAAAAAAGTCAGGATGTTCACCTGGTCTTTAATGGCTGATAAAAAAAGTTTCATATTGTTAATTTGTTTTGGGTATTGCCATCACTTTTTCTTTAAACCTATAAAATACTACTTCATCATCCCCCACATTTTTATCCAGCACCATACCTGCTGCAATTTTATTACGGTTGCCGATTTTTGTCCCGGGGATTGTGGCGCTGTTGATGCCAAACAAATTTTCATCTCCCACCACTGTAAAGCCAGAAAAGCAAACGTTGGGACAAATAAAATTAAAGCGGCCTACTTTCGTATCATGTCCCATGCTGCATCGGGAATTAATTAACGTAAAATCACCAATGACCACTTTAGGCCCGATATTCACTCCCGGTGCAATAACTACTCCAATGCCGATTGAGGAGGAAGCCGAAATGTAAGCATCGGGGTGAATGAAACTGGTAAATGAAGCACCTTTGGATAAAAACTGTTCAATGACTATCCTGCGGTATTTCAGGTTGGCAATGCCCATGATATAAAAGCTATCGGGCTGGATAATGTGCGATTGTATGTCCCCGAGATATGGGGCAGTAAAATCATATTGCTGGTAGCTCTGCGGATTATCATCAATAAATCCATGTATCTCGAAACCGAAATCAGCATTTTTCTTTTGACTACATTGAAAATAATCATCTATCTCGGCACTATGACCTCCTGCTCCAATGATGATAATTTTTTTCATGTTAAAGAGATTTCTCACATTCCCAAAAGGGGGTCAGGCAGATTTATAAATTTTGTTGGTCCATTATTCTTTTGTTACCGCCCCTAAACTAATATCATACTTTATAAAAATAAGGCATTTACCCTACCCCTCTTCAAGGGATGGGGGCGGTTTCTTATCTCGCTGTATACCCTCCATCCACCATCAACTGTGTACCTGTAACCCACCTGCCTGCATGGGATAGAAGGTAAACACAGGCATTGGCTACATCTTCCGCACTGCCTAACCCTAGTGGGTGCAGCTTTGTTATCTTTTCTTTTAATGCTGAATTCTGGCTATAGTAAGCTTTTTGGGACATTGGCGTGTCAACCACGCCAGGCGCTATACAATTTACCCTGATTTTTTTCGGAGCCAGTTCGATGGCCATCGACCGGGACGCTGCTAACAATGCGCCTTTGGTCATGCTGTACAACACTTTTGCAGATTCTCCCACCTGCGACATAACGGATGTTATAAAAACAATACTTGCACCATTTGCGTTAACGCAGCCAGGCTTTATTAATAGTTGCGTAAGGTGTAAAGCTGCAACCACATTCACCTGAAAAAAATCATTCATTTTTTCCGGCGAACAATTCCTAAAAGGAAGTGTAGTGGAAATACCTGCTGCATGTATCACGCCATCTACCGCACCAAACAAATCAACTAACGCTTTTATTTTCAGGGATACTTCGTCAAATTGGGTAAGGTCCAATTGAAGCAAAGTGCAGTTTCCAGCACCGGTCAACATTGACTTTGTCTTTTCAAGTTCTTCTCCATTTCTTCCCACCAGCAATAACGTTGCCCCCCACTCACTGCAACTGATGGCACATGCCCTGCCAATGCCGGAGGACGCTCCAGTGATAACTATTTTTTTATCTTGTAAAGAAAAATTATTCTGAAGCATATACTTATATCTCAACAATGTCACTAATAAAACACTGCTCAAAATTAATGAAGGCAGTTGCCCAACTCATACCCACACCAAACCCACACAGCATCGCATTTTTTTTATCAGTTAATTTGCCCTGCAACTGGCTTACGATGGTTAATGGAATAGACACGGAAGAAGTATTGCCAAACCTTGCAATGCAGGAAGGAACTTTTTCCACCGGCAACTTTAATTTTTTTGCCAGGTAGCCATTCATATAGTCGTTGGCCTGGTGAAAAAGATAATAGTCTAATGATGGGAGGCTGATCCCGGAAAAAGCTTCCAGCCTTTTTATATCCGGTGGTATCTCCCTTAGCACAAAATTAAATACATCCGCCCCTTCCATATACCCATGCTCATCTGAACGCACATTTCCATGTTCATCAATCACTTTTTCTGTTACCGTTTCTACCGAACTTGGATACCGGTAACCACCCCCCTTTACTTTAATCAGGTCTTCCCTTGAACCGTCTGCATTCAGCGAGAAAAAACTCTCACCAAATCGCTCGCCTCTTTCGATAATGGCAGCAACACCACCATCACCAAAAAGAAAAGCTGTTTTTCTGTCTTTGGCGGAATACACACGTGACCTTGTTTCCCCGTCCAGCAATAATGCTTTCCTAAAACCTGACCTTTCCATTAATGCGTAAACTACCGAAAGGGCATACACGAAAGCAGAACAACCCAATGTTAAATCAAAAGACATTGTCCGCATCGACAGGCCCAGCCTGTTCTGAAGCAAAATGGAGGTAGCCGGCATTCTGTAATCGGGTGTTTGGGATACAAAAACCAACAAGTCAATTTCCGTTTTATCAATGTTGAGATCCGCAATCATTTTTTCAGCCGCCGCAAAACAGAGATCGGACGATGTGACTCCCGGCAGGGCAAACCTTCTTTCCAAAATACCGGTTTTATCTGTTATCTCCTTTGCATCTTCTGCAGAAAAATTATCAGTATAGCTGTAGTTGACAATGGTGTTGGCTGGCACACAGGCTGCCATTCCTGTTATACCAACATTACTGAATTTTAATAGTGCCATTGTGTTTATTTAGATGCTTTTGCTTCCATTGCTTTCAGCAAATCCCCCACGGTAATGATCTGTTCAAATTGCTTATCTTCTATCTGCAAGTCAAACTCTTCATCCAAGGCTGCGATCAAAGAAAGCCTGCCCAGCGAATCCCATTCTTCGTAATCCCTGAAAATATCTTCCAGCGCAATTTCCCGGTTCTCTATTTGAAGTGCCTCTTTTAAAGAGGATAATAATTTTTCTTTCATACACTTATATTGTTTAATTATTTCCTGTAAATGGTTTCATGGTGGCGCTGTCATCTGAAGAGATACCTTCCCTGATGAATACTTTTTTTAGTGTTAAAAAAACAATTTTTACATCTAACAAAAAAGAAAGGTTGTCAACATACCAAACATCGTACTCAAATTTTTGCTCCCAGCTAATGGCATTTCTGCCATTTACCTGTGCCCAGCCGGTGATGCCCGGTTTTACTTCGTGCCGACGCTTTTGCTGCTCGTTATAAAGGGGTAAATATTTTGGCAGCAATGGCCTCGGCCCAATCAGGCTCATATCACCTTTTAGTACATTAATCATCTGTGGCAATTCATCTATGGAAGTGGTTCTGACAAATTTACCAACCGGCGTAAGGCGCTCTTTATCCGGCAATAATTTTCCATCCTGATCTTTTTTGTCATTCATGGTTTTAAATTTTATCACCTTAAAAAGAGTTGCATTTTTACCGGGTCGTTGTTGAGTAAAAAAAACGGCACCACCATTCATTACATATAATAAAACAGCTACTATTAACATTATTGGTGATAATAAAAGTAATATAAAGAGTGCAATACAAAAATCCATACCTGTTTTAAAATATAATCTGTACAATGCAATATGGTTTAAACCGATCTAAACTTCAGGGCGTTTTCAGAGCCAAACCTTTTGGATGCCTGTAATGAATTATTTTGAAGGCTGAATCTGTAATCTCTATTTGATTTTACAAATTCAATAAATTCAATCATTTGATCAATATCCGTTTGTGCAAAGCATTTACCAATCTGTAGATTATTGATAAGATTTGACAATTCAGAAGCTGAATCTGCAATACCCATTATCGGCACGCCAACAGACATCAAATTGAATGTTTTACTGGGAATACTTAGGCTGGAGGCTTCTATACCCAAAGTCACTACCCCAATATCTGCAGCGGCAAGACTATAAGGCAGCATTTCAACTTCCTGCCAGGGTAAAAGTATACAATTGACCAATGATTTTTTTTCAATAAGACCCCTGATTAATTTTTGTTTTTCGCCTTCACCAACAATTACAAAATAAACATCTTTATCCTTTATAGCAGCTGCAATTTCCAGTAATACTTCAACCGGGTGCGAATGACCTAGGTTCCCAGAATACATCAACAGGAATTTATCTTGGAGACTGAATTTTTGAATGAATTTATTTCCAGCTTTGGGTACCGGTTTTAAAAAACTATTATCCGTCCAAACAGGAATAACTTTTATTTTGTCTGGATCAATATACTGGCAAAGTATTTTCTTCATCCCTTCGCTAATTGTAAAAATATTCTTTGCTCTTTTAAATATTCTTTTATTCGACCTTTTCCAAAAACGTGAAATGAGCGAATCAGGATGAATCATCTTATAGGCAATCAGTGCATCTGGATAAACATCATACACCAACAATGAAAATCTATTGGGTACAAACAATGGTATAAAAGATGCAAAGGGTGGATTGGTTACAATAAACAATTCAGCTTTTCTATACCGTATGCTTACAAGCCACAAAATCTGTATAAATCCCCAGCTCCAGGTTAATAAACGTTTAAATGAAGATGACCGGTTGTAAGAAATTATTTTTTCAATTTTTACCTTTTTATCCAATTGGGCATTTCTTTCAATCAATTTGCCTGCAATGATAACACGCCGCTGATAATCAGCGTGGGCGTGAATAATATCAATCATCAAATAGCCTGCATTCTGATTAATAAAAACGATAGCCTCTTTTTCAGCCATAACTGCTACTCATACATATTTTGGATATTGCTGAAAAAATTATTTTATTTTTTTTCCCCTGCCATTAAATCTCCCAATTCAGCTGAAGTACAAAATTGCACATCAGGCCATTTAGCTAAAATTGCAATTAATAGTTTACTTAATTGCTGAAGACTGTGGGCTTTGTTGGCAGGATTCAGTGCACCAATGTAATTAACCCTGTGTGAGCTAATTATTGCAGGCTTGTTCCAACGGAATGCGGTGCTAATTTCATCCAGGCAGGTATCTACCCAATCCTTTCCTTTGTCGCCAGGTTCAAAAAAACAATTGCGTGTAATATAATATTGATTGTTTTTATTTTTTTTTCCCAGCCAGTGGAATACTTTTTTACTTTTACCATACCCCAATGGTTCGGCCTGAATTTTGGAAGCAGACATGTAAGTAATGCCCGCCTCTGCTGCAACTTTTTCGAGCGTATTATTGAATGGCCCATTAGGAGGCACAAAAAAAGTAGCCCTGTATCCAAATAATTTATTAAATAATTCCAACCCTTCCGTGATGGAAGCTGACTGCACGTCAAGGTCTGCAGGTTCAAATAAATCAAATGCTGCCTGGAATGAAATAGTGGATTTGGAAATTGCCTTGTTGTTAAAACCCCATAATCCTTCATCAAAGGCTAATAGTGCTTCCCTGTCCCCCGATTGTAAAGCCCTCATCCATTCAGCTACATTTAAATGTTCCCTGCCATGAAATTGCGGTATAAAAATTTTATGCTTAATCCCCTTTAGCCAAAGCTGGTAGGATTCATCATTTCCATGATACCTTTCGAGTGTTTTTGTAAAAGGTTCATAAAAGTATTCTTTAAAATTGTGTTCCTTTATTTTGTCAAAATCCGGATTGGCAACGACAGATACAGCTGTAAATACAGCTGGCCTACCGTTTTTATCTTTGTGTTGCAGCAAAACATTAAACAGATCTTCCAGGTCGGATGCTGTGGCGAGCGTATCGTTTAAATTATATCGGTTTGAACCTCCGGCTACCTCCAGTCCATGTGCCCGCAGTTTTTCCATTGCATTTAAGGAAGGCATGCGGACACTTCCCCAATCGTCGGATTCAATTACCATAATTTTCCGGTTGGTTCTCCATCCGGGTATATTGGAAAGGTTTCGTAAAAAAGAAGATTTTATACGATTTATATTCATTGGGTTAGAGTACTTGAAATTATTTGAAGTAGATTTTTGACTTTATTTTGTATAACCTAGTCTTTGTTGAAAATACAAATAAACGCTTTTGCAAATTCCTGAACCCTTTCTTCGTAATTACTATATAAAAGCTGGTTGTTGCCGGGTGAAAAGTTATATAATGCTTTTGCCAGTTCATGTTCATTTTCCCTGCTAAAATAAATTCCCTTATTCCCCAATTGCTCAATGTTTACGGGTAAATCAGATGCAATTACCGGCACCTGCAGTGATTTTGCATCCTCAATAACTGTACTCCAGCCTTCAAACAAACTTGGCTGCACCACTGCAATTGAATTTTTCATTAACCCTAATTGGTCATGTCTTGGAATTACACCTAAAAAACTTACAAAAGGTTCAAGTTCATATTCAGTGACCATTGCCCTGATTTTTTTGATGTAGGCTTCGTTTCCTTTAAATTCCATTTTTCCGGTAAAAACAAAATGTAGGTCTGGCATTTTATTTTTTAAAAGGATTAATGCCTTTAAGATTACAAAGTGGTTTTTATGATTGGTAAAAGAGTTAGATACAATAAAATATTTTGACGGAACACCATATTTTGCCTTGAGTTCTTCAAATGCCGGGAAAGAGAAATTATTTATGATAGACACAAATTTCAGTGTATGGATCCGGAGTTCTTTTTTTATGATATAAAATTTATGAAAATGGCTTTTTACATCGGCACTGGAAACTACCAGGTCATTGGTGTTTTTTAAAATTAACTTAAATCTCCATTCCCTTAAAAACACCCTTGTTTTTCCAAAAAAATGAGGATAAAACTTATGCTGTACATCCGGTAGCCAGGCTATGATTTTTGCAGCAATTTTTTTGCTACCTGCAATCGGCCGGTCATTTACAGGATATATACCATCCAAAGAATATTGTTCAATCTGGTCTTCTATAAAAACGTTTTTTCTGGTGAGCCAGGTGGTGATATACCCTTTGTAAAATTGTGGAAAAACCCAAGGCACAAATGTAATATTGGGGTATTTCATATCTTTTAAATATTCTTCCAAATCGGCATTATAAAATACAACTACTTCAGGACGGTCTTTTTCCTCCAAAAAATTGAGTGAGTTGATTATATTGATAATGTAAATAATCCCCCCATGCCAACCTTTGCGAAAATTAAAAACAATACCAATTCTCAGTCTTATACATTTTTTCATTTCTATCATCAAAATACTTTTTAAAAAGCTCTGTTCTTTTAATAAGGTAATGGATTGATAACTAAAATAATTTATACAATCACTTTTTCAAATTTAAGGAGATCGGATAAACCTTCCTGTATATCAATTTCGGGCTGCCACCCGGTTATCTTTTTCAGCAACCCAATGTCTGCCACCTGCGATTGTTTATCAACCTTTCGTATCCTGGTATTGTCTGTTTCTATTGTAAATACACGACCTGTAATGGACTGAATTTTATGGATCATTTCCAGAACAGTATAGCCACATCCGTGGGCAACATTTACAATGCCAACACCTTCTTTACAACTACCAGCTAATTTGATCAACGATTTGGCACAGTCGCCTGTATGTATATAATCTCTGATAGTGGTAATATTACCCAGTTTTAAAGTATCACCGGATTTAATCTGGTTGATAACTTCCGGGATAATGTGCATATTGGTTTCCCTGGGGCCATAATTGTTAAAGAGCCTGCATATAATAATGGGGGTACCATAACTGGTATTATTAAGATGACATAATTGCTCACCAAACCATTTGCTCCACCCATAAATATCAACCGGGGCAACCGGCGATGATTCCGTCAACAAATCTGTGCTATCGGCATATACAGCCCCTGAAGAGATATAAATGAATGTTGAAACACCCACTTTAGCTGCAGCATTTAAGATACTTTCTGTGCCTTCTACATTAACCCGCAATGTTCTTTCCGGATCATTATTGCATTCAGGGATATAATGAATTGCAGCCAGGTGATAAACAGTTGTTGGTTTTATTTCTTCAAATAGTGCTAACACTTTTTCCTTATCGGCAATATCTACTTCGTACACTGGTATATCTGCGACATCATCAATGTGTGGTGCCATCCTGTTCCTGTTATCCAGGATAGCTATTTCTTCGCCGGCATTTTTTAATTGACGTACTAATTCATTTCCAATAAATCCGAGGCCTCCGGTTATAATTATCATTTTTTATTTTTATTTGATTGGAATTTTCTTTTAAGCTGCACCAATAAATAGGTTGCCTTTAAAGTTTACTTTTAAAAGTAATTTTAATTTTCTCTACTGTTTTCCAATAATGAAAATGCGTGGAAAATTTATTTTATATCTATAACCCTGTTATAATTTTTATTCATCAATTTTTCAGTATGCGACTGTATATCACTAATAATTTTTGCAGGGTTACCACTAATAACAACGTTGTCAGGAAAATTACCTCTAACAATACTTCCAGCGCCAACAATCACATTATTTCCAATAGTTGTACCAGGCAGCAAAATTGAATTCATCCCAATAAATACATTATTACCGACAGTAATTGGGCCAAGCAAGCCAATATCCGTTTTTGGCATTTCATTAATGGAAATTAAACCTGTGGTAAAACTGTAATCGTGGGTTAAAAACCAAACGTTCATAGATACAACTAGCCTGTCGCCCAAAGTAATTAAACCGAAATCATCAAAACGTACACTTTTGGCAATAAACCTCGGACTGCCATGTAATGTAAGACCGACAGAACGCAATAATTTTTCATAGTATTTCATATAAAGTCTAGAGTCTATATAAATCAATAGACTGATAATAAATTTAAACCCATGAAAATATATGCGCTGAAATTTTCTTTTCATGATAGTAAAAAATTAAGATACTGCTCCCCTACTATATCTATATGAAATGCTTCTGTCCGCTTAAGCGCTTCCGCCGAAAGTCTTTTACATAAACGATCATCATTCACCAACTGCTGAAGTTTGATCTGGTATTCTTTTGCATCCACCTCGGGTATCAACAAACCGTTAACGCCGTCTTCAATAATATCAGATGGCCCAGCTACACAGTTAAAGGAAATACATGCAAGGCCTGCTGACATTGCTTCCAATAAAACGTTTGGAAATCCCTCCGAAACGGAAGTAAAAGCAAAAACAGCTGCAACAGAATAAAATTGTTCAAGCTCCTTCTGGGTGCCCCAGAATTTCACCCTATCTGATATCCCTAATTCTTTGGTGGTTTGTTCTAGTATTTCTCTTCTTGGGCCATCACCAACAATCCATAATTTCCATTCCTGATTATCCAATTTAGCAAAAACGTCCAGAAGAATATCAGTTCTTTTTGTGGAAATTAGCCTTCCTACACTTAAAATTATTTTTTCTTTTTGGCTTACCTCCATAGGAAATGGCCTTATTGGATTAGGTACTACCCGGATATTTTTATGTCTGGTTATTGAATGGAGGTAAGTTTTTGAAAATTGTGTTTGTGCCACTATCCCAAAGGAACGGGGGTATAAAATTTTACGCAGCGCTTCATGAAACTTCCCCCAAGCTTTATCCGGCTTACTCCGGTCCGAAACAAAAACTTTGGAACCCAGCCATAAAGTGGCCAGCAAAACAAAAGAGTTATAAGTTTCTCCAAAGCTTAAAATGGAGTTCGGTTTTAGACTCTTTACAGTCCGTCTTAGAAACAAAATGGTCTTTATATTATAGTAAGTTCTGTATTTTATGTTGAAAACAAAAGATGGTTGATGCAATATAACATTGCTGTTAGCAGCATAAAAATGTTCAGATCTTGTCATCACAATAAGATGGGTTTCTACACCTTTTTGCACAGTAAAATATTCAGCCAGTTCTGTCATTACCCGTTCCATCCCTCCAACCTTCAAAGAAGGCAAAACCAAACAAATTTTTTTTTTCATTTATCCTTTAATGCTTTAGCTGCAAATAACACTTTAAGATCTTTTCAAAAGTTTATTAAATGGCGGCATCAGCGACTTAACATTAATTCTACCATCCAATTTTGTGGCACAAATTTCCCTGCATGCCAATTCAACTCCTTATCCCAATATCCTTCACAGGGATCATATGCCTCACGAGCAAAACCATAACTTATTTCGATAATTAAAGGCTTTCCATTTTTGTAAACAAAGTCATAGGCCAGGCATTGGGCTTTCAATACTATTGTTATATCAAATGCCAATTTTACTGTATTAATTTCAAAAAAATTCTTATCATACAAAATACTACCACTCCCAGAGGCCCGAAAATCATTTTCTCTCACCATTCGTTTAATGGCAAATGCTTTATCTCCCACCACAATGATCCTGATATCACAATCATTGTTGTCGATAAATTCCTGGAAATAAGCATAACCTTTTTCCCTGCCAGCCATTTTAGCAAAATCTGTAGTGTAAAAAATCCGGATAAACCCTTTGAAAACCTCATAAACAGAACTGATTCCATTCTTGTATTTCCTTACCCGTTCTTTAAAATTCGACCAGCCGTGATAATGCTTAAATCCTTTTCCAAAGGCCTTGTTGACGAGGCGGATCGCATGCTGTCTTGATTTTACTAAATAAACATTGTCTGAACTGGACCCTCCCCGCAACTTAAATACTTTCGGGAAACCGGTTGTACTTATCCAATCCAGTGCTGCCGGTTTGGTATAAAAAACAAAGGAAGGAACCAAGGGCGCCCCTATTGCTTCGAGCAGGTATTTTTGTCCTACCTTATCATCAAAATGCCAGGCAGTATTAAAATCGGGAAATATTTTTTTACCCGTGGCTGCTACTGCATACATGAGTTGTTTAGCAAAAAGGGTGGACGTTGCACTTGCATGGTGGTAATGCCACATTAAAGCGCTGCAATCGTGCAATTGTTGCATTATATCATTTTTGTAACAGTCTACTATTTTGTAGGGTATTTGCTCCTGCTTACAATAAGCAATCCAGCGGGCGCTAAAAGTTCCTTTAGTATGATGTATTGCTATTTTCATTGATCAATAAATTGTTTCATCCATATCTCAAGCCCTACCACAATCCACAGGGCTGTTAATTCAGCAGAGCTTATCTTTTGCAGATTATTGATCCAGCCTGCAACCTGCCCGCTGTTAAGGATATTTCTATTTTTAATACCGGGTAAAAGTTCGTCCCGCAGGTAACTATTAAACATGGGCTCACTCATAAATTCTCGCAGAGGTATTCCAAACCCTCCCTTATTTCTAAAAGAGAAATCGTTCCCAAATACACTGGCGCATAATTTCTTCAACAGGTATTTTTCGTTGTTGCTTCCCTCTGCTGTTTTTCTTTTAATCAAATATCCAGTTGGTATGGTAAACGAATGATCTACCACCTCATTGTCAAGAAAGGGAACCCTGTTCTCAATGGAATGTGCCATCGACATTTTATCCTGCCTCGTTAACAGATCGGGCAGAAAAGTAGTCAAATCGTATTTAACCTGTTTGTCAAAAACAGAGCCTGTTAATTGATTATACACAGCCCTTCGCTGACCGGTAGCCTTCTCATAATTAAAATCAGCTTTTAAGGATTTGGCCATTTTTTCTGACATGGAGGCTACATCAATATTGGCCCGCATAAACGGATCGGCGTACCGGCTTATATACGTTATTGGATTTACGTCTGCATGTTTTAACCCTGCCAGTAACTTCCTGTTAGCCCAAGGGTACATTGCGGCGTAAAACCGGGCATAACCGCCGAAAACTTCATCGGCACCTTCGCCACTTAATAATACTGTAACATAATCCCTTGCCCTTTGTGCCAGTAAATATATCCCAATACTGTTGGGGTGACTGATTGGCTCTTCCAGGTGCCAGGTTGCTTTTACAATATGTTCCCGGTAAAAATCAGCTTTTAGCGGAAACTGATGCGACACAAGACCCAACTGATTGGTTACTTTTTCAATGTATGGCTGTTCGTTGAAACCCTTGTCGTCAAATATAATGGACACGGTTTCCAATAAATCATCCTGCTTTATTTTTTTTGCCAGCCAGGTTACCAGCGAAGAATCAATTCCGCCGGATAGCTGGCAACCCAGTTTTACATCGCTCATCAATTGCGACTTCACACTTTTATCCAACACAACTTCGAGATTGTGTAGAGCGCCATCAAAGCTGGTATTGGCAGTAGGGTTCCGTTGGTATTGATTGATATCAAAATAAGCGGTAAGCTTTATTCCGGCTCCATGACTATACGTTAGATAATGACCCGGGGCCAACCTGGTTACATCATCCAGGAGTGTTTTATTCAGGTTATTCCTAAATACCAGGTATTCATCCAAGAGGCCGGTATTCAGGCTTGCCTTAAACTGTTCAAGTGCATAAAAACTTTTTAATTCAGATGAAAAAGCCAACACCTCGTTTCGGTTATAATAATACATTGGCTTTATACCAAACCTGTCACGGGCAATGTACAATTTACGCTCTCTAAGATCGGCAACTACAATGGCAAACATGCCGTTTAGTTTTTCCACCATACCACACATTCCATATTTCAAATACAAGTAAAGCACCACTTCCGTATCGGTGGTACTTTTAAAATTGCAGCCATCTGCCACCAATGCAGGTTTTAAATCAAAGGCAT
>JANYCA010000092.1 GCA_025360525.1 Chitinophagaceae bacterium
TTGCCAACATAACCTGTTTTTACTGCAGGGTAACCATACCGGTTCATAAAACGAAAAGCAGTATCCAATTGACGATCGTAGTTGATGGCACTGCCTCCGGTTTCATTGTGCATGATCATTTGAACAGCTTTGCGTTTTGCATAAGCAGCAATGCCGGCCACATCAAAATCGGGGTACGGTGTTACAAAATCAAAGTTCTCTTCTTTCCAGTTGCCCGTCCATTCTTCCCAACCTTTGTTCCAGCCTTCTACCAATAAGCCTTTAATACCATTGGCTGCTGCAAAGTCGATATATCGTTTTACATTGGCTGTATTAGCACCATGGTGATTGTTCGGAATCATGGCACCTGTTGCTGTAGGCGTATCCATACTATCGGTGTAATTCCAGCTGCTTAAGCCGCTTTGCATCTCCTACCAAACGCCCATAAATTTCATTGGTTTTATCCAGGCGGTATTTTTAATTACGGAGGGTTCATTCAGGTTTAAAATCATTTTTGATGCTAATAAAGTGGTTGCTTTATCGCTTACAATAATCGTTCTCCACGGAGTGCGGGCAGGTGTACGCAGGTAAGCTTTATTACCCAATGCATCCGGCACCAAATTGGCAGACAAGCCATAAGTACTGCGGTTTACATGCAATTGCATGGATGGATAATTTACCAATGCAGCCTCATGAATATTAATATACAATCCCTCCGCAGATTTTAACATCAACGGGGTTTGTACTGCATACTGATCGGGTATATTCTGTTGCAAGGTTCCACCAGAAATAATGGGAAATTTCCAGGCATTTATTTCACTCAATCTGGAGGTAGTGTATAAGTATTCATTGCTGTCAAAATCTCCCGGTATCCAAAATGTTTTATGATCTCCCGTTAGGTTAAATTCGGTTACTTCATTGGCAACTACAAAAAATTGCATGTTGGGTTGAATGGGAATTTCGTAGCGGAAACCCACCCCTTCTTCATACACTTTAAAAACAATATTGAGCAATAAGCCATTTGTGCTTTGCTGTTTTAACTGAACCGTTAATTGGGTATACTGGTTGCGAATAGTACTTACTTCACCCCAAACTGGTTTCCAGGTTTCATCAACCAATTTTGTATGGCTGCTTACAATGGCAAAATTGCTGTCTAACTGAATTCCCCCATTTAATTTAAAGCCAAGACGGGAAGCCAGAATCACCGGTGTAGCATCCAATAATACGGCATACTGTGGAATACCTTTTTCATCCACACTAAATTCCAATTTTACTTTATGATTGGTTGCGGTAAGGGTTTTGGTGCCCTGCAAAAAGGCAGTCTGGCCCAGCAGGCATACAAAAATAGCCAACAAAAATATCCGTTTCATGATAATGATTTTGAAATAATAGATAATGGAGTATGGATGATTGATCAAGAAAATTCTTATTTAAAAAAAATAATTTAACGGTTTTAACCACTGGTTTATTTACCTAAAAAATGCTTTCTTTGTAAAGATATCCATTTAATAGTGCCAACCTGTGATTAAGAACCTTTACAGAATATTTTAGGTGCGCTGGCATTTTTTTTACTTCAGCTCTATTGCGTTAACTATATTTATTGAAGATTTTTTATACCCCGCTGCCGGGGATTATAGACGCTCCAATTAAAAATCTTGTTGTGCTGTACCCATAAAATTAATATTTACTAAACCATCCATCTATACCAATAGATCAGCTAAAATAGCAGCAATTATTACTTGATATAATTGCCGCTATCCAACTCAAATTGCCCACTAATAATTGACTAATTTTTTCAAAATCCGTTTACAATTTCAACACCCAATATGCATAGGGTGCTAAACTTATTTGTGTAGATAAATTGATATTCCCACCATTCAATACATCCTGCCAGGTAGTATTTGCTACAGGCGCTGGCACTGAATAATTGATGGTACTGTTTCTTAAATTAGTAATCACCAATACATTTTCGGTGCCCTGTGTTTTTGTAAACACACAAACATCTGCACTGCTGTAACTGGTAAGTGTTCCACTTCTAATAGCGGTGCTGCTGTTTCTAAAAGCAATGATCTTTTTGTAAAGTACTTCCATGGGATAATTCCCTGTCCAGTTAACTTTTGTAGAAGTAAATGGAAAAGTGAGTCGGGTAGTATTGCCTACTTCCTGTCCGTTGTAAATCATTGGCACACTTTTCATATAAGCCGCAATTATAAATGCTGCCACTGAACCCTTTTCACCGCCAAATAATTGTAGTGGTGTTCCGTCGGAGCCATTTACATCGTGGTTGGTAATGTACCTAACTACCTGTTTGCCGGCAGTAGCCCCATTGTATTCGGTACTGTTTAATCCATCAATTGTAAGTACAGATTGTCCGTTGGAAAAAATATTTTTTAACTGCCCAAAAAAGCTAAAGCCAAAATTTAAATCGAAGCCTGCAGAAAAATTGGTGCTACGGGTACCTTCTGCCAGCATCAATAATTTATGGGTGGAAATATTACGCAAAGTATCAATGGCCTGCTTCCAGAAATCAACCGGAGGCCCGTCTGAATAATCACACCTAAACCCGTCGATATTGGCCGTGTACACCCAATATTTCATTGCCTTAATCATGGCGAGGCGCATATCGTTGTTGGCAAAATTTAATTGAGCCACATCGTTCCAACCCATGCCTGGCGGACTAACCACTGTGCCATTTGCATCTTGCAGGTACCAGGATTTGTTATTGGTAATCCAAGCGTTATCCCATGCTGTATGGTTAGCTACCCAATCAAAAATAACCGCCATATTTCTGCTGTGTGCACCATCAATAATGGCCCGTAAATCGGTAAGGGTTCCAAACTCAGTATTAATGGCTTGGTAATCTTTTATACAATAAGGTGAGTTAACACTTTTAACGCTTCCAACCGGGTAAATGGGCATCAGGTAAATTACATTTACACCAAGCGCTTTTATAGAATCGAGCCTTTCAACCACGCCCTGAAAATTGCCGGCCGCACTAAAATTACGCATGTTCACCTGGTAAATACTGGCGTCCTGAGCAAGCGGTACATTATTATAGGGCGTACCATATTGGGCAGGATCCGGATTTACTACTACCGGTGGCGTAACAGGATCAATGGTAACAGCGGGTTTAGAGCAGACAAATATTAAGAAAGATAAGGAGAACAGAATGCTCTTTTTCATAGCCTTGATGATTAAAGTAGTGTGCATAATTGAAAATTAATTTGTTGGAAAGCGCCTACTAAACAGGAAAACCATTCCTATTTATTGCAGGGAAATTAACCAGCATATCAGCTGGCAGCCAGCATTTTTATTATGCTACAACTTCCAGCAATATTACCGAATTGAGGTGGTTATTTCATAGTAGTTAATTCTTTTTAAGCTGGTAGGTATAGTTGGTTGCATCGTGAAGATCCAATGTAATGGTATAATTACCATCAGCAGGCACCGATAAATTATTAAGCCCTGCAGTATAGCCAAAAAAAGGATTATCCGCATACATTAATTTACCAGAAGCATCAATACCAAAATCAATTACCCAGGCATTGTTTGCCCGGAATTTGAACGAACCACTTGCCAGCATATTACAGGTAACTTTCCACACTTTGTTTACTGCATCATAGTTCAACTGTGTATCGGTACTCCATCCGCCGGGTGTTGCGTCGCCCAGTATACCCCAGGTGGTTTTGGTTGCTGTCCATTTATTGGTGTTTAAATCTGCGGTTAATTCGTAATAACCACTACTGGTGATAGACATATTTCCACCGGCATAATTGGCTACAATAATATCGCCGGTGGTGCCGCTTGCATCGCCATAAGCAGTTGGTGTCCAATCTGGCTGAGGCACCATTTTAAAATCAGTACCCCCGGCATCGGTCACATTGATGTATCCTTCGTACCGCTTGTTAGAAGTTAACGAAACAACGGTGGGCGCAGTAGCCGGACTCCAACCCTGGTAACCGCCGGGCAGATACATCACAGAATAGGTCGGGGGAACATAGATGGTATGCGGCGTAACATTAATGGTTACCACATTGGAATATACCGGCCTGTCAACAAATGCTTTAATTCTTACTGCAATGACTGATGCAGTACCCGCCTGTAAGCCCAATACATTTATGGCCATATCATTGATGCTGGATCCTAAAAAACCTCTTTGCAACAGATCCACCCCCACTACAGAATCTTTTGCATTGGCCCAGGCTTTTGCGCCAATGGTATCTGCAGGCAAATCAAACTGTACGGTATAAGTAACGGGCGCTTCAATATCATATTTTACCGCAGGCCAGGTTAATTTAATTACTTCATTGGCATCAGTGGCTGTGGTTAATACCAGGCTGTTGGCAGATGCTGTTAAAGAAGGGGGAAAAGGAATTGTTTTTAAATAAGTTGGTTCAGGCATTTTTTTACAGGCCGTAATACCTAACAGTAAAATACAGGTATAAAAAACTGAGTTGAGTATTTTTTTCATAAAAATAATTTTTGAAATGATGGAATGATTAATACCCCAGATTTTGTTTTAGCAATGGGTTGGTATTTAAAGCAGCAGTGGGCAACGGAAACAATAAATAATGATTGTCTGCTGCGGGTGCCAATCCATGAGCCTGAGTAAATTTTCCAAACCGGATCATGTCTTGTCTGCGATGACCTTCCCAGGTTAATTCAAATCCTCTTTCATCATAAATATTATCGAGGGTTGGATTATTGGCAAGTGCAGCTAAACCTGCCCTTGTTCTCACTTTTGTTACTAGTGCACTGGCTGCTGCAGCATCGCCGCTACTGCGAACCAAGCATTCTGCTTTCATCAATAAAATATCGGCATAGCGGTAAATAGGGAAATCGTTGGAAGCACCGCCACTTGAGCTAGGCGTTACCGGATAAAATTTTTGGTTTCTTGCACCCTGGTTAGGTTCTGCACCCGGGTTATCCAAACTGGTAATATCCAATGAGTAATTAATGAAACCAGCAGGTTGAGGGCCATATAAATTGGAACCATACCGGAACTGTCTTTTACGGATATCATTGTCGGCAAATTTTTGAACAAAATCTTTCAACACTACCGATCCATTCCATGCACCATAGCCCAATAATTTTGTACCATCTGTACCACCCAAACTTCTGATGGTAAAAATATTTCTGCCCACCACATCTGCTTTTACATAAATAGCCAGAATGGTTTCATCATCCGGACAAACATCTCCAAATAACTCAAAATATTTGTAACCCAATGGATGAGCAGCATCTGCAACACCGGAATGCAAGGTAAATCCACCTTCGCTTATTTTATCGCAGGCTGCAATACACTCGGTATATTTCGGCGTACCAGTATATACATTTGCATTCAGGTAAACCTTTGCCAGTAAAGCATATCCGGCCCATTTATTAAATCTGCCATAAAAAGCTCCACCCCTTGTTGCGGACAATTTATCTACATTGCCCGTTATCTCTGTAACAATAAAATTGTAGACGTCTGCACGGGTAGCCTGTGGTATTTTATCTACTGTTACATTGTTATCTGTATAAAAAGGAACACTACCAAAATCATCCATCAACAGGTAATAAAAGAAAGCCCTCAGCACCCTTGCCTCAGCAATTTTTGCAGGCTCTGCTTTTGCTTTTTCCAATTGATCGATGGCAAGGTTAGCCGTAAAAATGGATTTGTACAACCAGTTCCAGGTGTTGTGGATAAACCCTTCGCTGGGTAGCCATTGACGCAGGTACAATCGTGCAAAATCCAATTCCCAGTCACCGGTGGTACGATGGGGTACTACCTGTTCGTCTGATGACATACTGTTTAAATCGTACCAACCTCTATCAGCACCGGCGTAGCCTACGCCATCCCAATTGCCGGGCACCTGTGCATACACACTGGCAAGCGCCACATCTGCACCTTGAGCGGTACCATAAAATTCGTTTGCTGCGTACTTATCAAATACCGTTTCATCTACCTTGGTACAACCAAGACCTGTAATAACAATGCAGATTAATAGCATTAATAGCTTATTCATTTTAAAAAGAATTTAATTATTTAAAAATTACGTTTATTCCAATGGCGATGCCCCGTGTACGTGGATAAATACCGCCATCACCACCAAAACCGTTGCCACCACTTACATTTAATTCAGGATCTAAGCCGGTGTATTTGGTAAACAAAGCCAGGTTGTTGCCCGTTGCTGATACCCTTATTGCGGAAATGTATTTGATATCATTCAAATTAAATTTGTAACCAAGGGTGAGGTTTTCAAATCTTATAAAAGACCCATCTTCCAACCAAAGATCCGATCCATATTTAGAGGTAAATAATCCCAGAGGAATTGCACTCGTTAGTACATTGCTTTTACCAAGGCTTTCAAACATACTCAGACTGCTGCGTAAATTATTATAAATTTTATTGCCACCCGATCCACGCCAAAGCATTGACATATCCCAGTTTCTATAAGTAAGCACCGGCGAAAATCCAAAAGTATAGGTTGGCAATGCCGACCCTTGCAACAATCTGTCAGGACTTCTATTGCCCTGGTCAATAATATTGTCTTTGTTTTGATCCACTACTGTTTCTGAGTTGGTATCATCTTTTCCCAAATGTTTAATGATATTGAATGTACCGATTGGCTGGCCTTTTATCAGGTAAGAATTGGGTCCCCAGGGAATATAATCGGTATTAAGCGGCACCCCGTTGATGCTGCCACTCAGCCCCAATACTTTGTTTTGCATGAATGATACATTACCAGCAAGCGTTAGAGTGAAATCTTTATTTTCGATGGCTCTGTAATTCAGCATCAGTTCCAGTCCTTTGTTGGAAAGGCTGCCCACATTGGCCACAATAGTTCCATAAGGATAAGGCGGCTGCGGAACGGAGTAATTAAATAATAGATTTTTTGTAGTAGAAGTGTAGGCTTCGATGGTACCGGTCAATTTGTTGTTATGCGTACCAAAATCGATACCAACATTGGTTTGATTTTTTGTTTCCCACTGAAGGTCAGCATTTGCATTTTGAGTAATCACAAAATTAGTGATGGGGTTACCAGCAAAATAAGCAATGCCAGCAGCGCCCACCAACTGTAAACTACGTTGCGGACCCAGGCCTTGCTGGTTGCCGGTGACACCATATCCCGCCCTTAATTTTAATGTGCTAAACAGGTGCTGATTTTTCATGAAAGCTTCCTCTGTAAGTTTCCATGCTACAGAAGCTGATGGAAAATCGCCCCATTTATGATTGGCTCCAAACACCGAAGATCCATCTCTTCTCATACTAAGTGTAACCAGATATTTGTTGCGGAAAGCATAATTTATTCTGCCCAAAAATGAAACAATGGTACGGTCATTTTTATACGAACTCATATCGCCGGGTAACACTCTTGAAACATCGCCCAATTGCAATGCATTGTAGGTGGCTATGTCATTGATAAATCCTTTGGCCTGTGCAAAATTACCCTGGTAGGCCTGGTTCTGCCACTCATAAACCGCAATGGCATCGAGGGTATGATTGCCCATCGCTTTTTTATAATTTAAACTAATATCCATCAGTCTTTCATTCTGGCGATTGGTTACTACATTCGCCACGCCCTTGTTATCTACGGCATAAGTAACCGTGGAAAGAGAGGGTAAATAATATCCATTGTTGGCATCCACTTTTCTCCAATTGCCAAACCATCCGGCAGTTAAACCTTTTGCCAATTGCAGATCGGCCCGCAAGCTTCCAAATAAATTATTGGTTTCACCATTGTTAACAACGGTTTGTGCCACCGCAAATGGATTGATGTATTGAAAAACAGTTGGATCGCTAAAATAACTACCATCTTCATTATACACCGGATCAGTTGGCCGGGTAACATAGCTGTTGCTAATGAGGTTACTGGTAAATGCAGCCCTACCCACACTTTGCGGACTTCCCAATGTATTGGTAACGCTGTTGTTCAGGTTAATGGTAAGCGTTAGTTTATCATCAAGGGCTTTTTGAGTTGCCTGAATTCTGGCGATGTAGTTTTTAAAATTTGAATTAAGTACCACGCCTTTTTGCAAAATGGCCGATACGGAAGCACGGTAATTAAAATCTTTTGCGCCACCACCAAATGCAATCGAATGGTTTTGAGTATACCCATCCTGTGTTAACATATCAAACCAATCGGTACCTGAACCATGATTGGCAGATGCCGGCACCCCCCATTTTTTACCTTGCTCCCACCATTGCTTCGCATTTAAAACTTCCAGTTTTTTAGGAATGGCATCAAAGGAGGCACCACCCGTATATTCAAGAGAAGTTTTTCCTATTTTGCTTTTTTTAGTTGTAATGATTACTACACCCGGTGCACCACGGGAACCATAAATTGCAGTAGCAGAGGCATCTTTTAAAATATCAACTGATTCAATTTCGTTGGGAGGCACCTGCCTGAGCAAATCCATATTTCCCTGAATACCATCTACCACCACCAATGGATCGTTGCCGCCAATTAAGGAAGTAATGCCCCTGATGCGGATGCCGGGTCCTGTGCCTGGTTCGCTACCAGTTTGAGTTACACTTACCCCACTTGCCCTGCCGGCAATCTGTTGCAGCGGATTGGTAACGGGCCCCTGGTTTAAATCTTTATTAGATATAGTTGCAATAGAACCTGTCAGGTCTTTTTTCTTAGCTGTACCGTAACCAACCACCACCACTTCATTTAATCCCTGCGCAGGAGAAGTTAATTGAACGGCAAATGAAGTTTTGTTACCAATACTCACTTCTTCAATACCAAAGCCAATGGAAGAAATGACAAGCGTTTTAGCTAAAGCAGAAATGGAAAGTGTAAATAACCCCTGTGCATCAGCGGCGGTACCTGTCGAACTCCCTTTTATGGTAACGGAAGCACCCGAAATAGGATTGTTTTTCTCATCTGTAACGGTGCCCTTGATTGTCCTGTTTTGCGCCATCATCTGTTGAGACACGGCTAAAAACAATACCGCAAGAAGCGTCGTACGAAGCATTCGTTTTAGTTTCATTTTTTTGAGTTTACTTTTATATTAGGAAGAATTGATAACATTTTGTGTGATGATTGACTCCTCAATTTTTACTCAGCTTTTATTTCCGGCACAGAAATATACCTGCTAGTAAAAGCATGTATGACAAAAAATAATGACGATAATTAGGGCTTGCTCAACAACTCGGCCAGGCCAATATTTTTAAAACGCTTGTTTCTTTTTTATAGAAGATAAATTTTATCCATCCAATAAGCACAGAATATTTATCCATTATTAGGGACGCAAGTGCCTGCCTCGTCAT
>JANYCA010000114.1 GCA_025360525.1 Chitinophagaceae bacterium
TATCAACCAATTTTAATAACTGGCTTAAAATCGGCTGACCGACTAATTTTATCTCTGTATTTTTGCTCATGTTGTTTTTAGGTGTTGCAACCACAAAATACAACTTGAGTAGGTGGTTTAGGCTACCTACTCCTTTTTAGATAATTTTTATCAATAAATTTTGTCGGTTAGTAGTGATTTATTATTTTATTTTTAGGATTAATTATTTAGTTCGGTAAGTCAATATGGTGAATAGTCAGTCACTATTTTCTTTTTTTTCCTGATAAAAAAAAGAAACAAAAAAAATCAAGGCTGCATAAAAAAGGCTAAAAATTTAAATGTTTGTCTAAAATGAAATTAGCTCGAGCTTCGAAATATTCCCGAGCAAATGTGCAACTTACCGGCTAAAAGCAAATCCAGTCATTGGTAACACCAATTTCATTTCTTAACGACAATCATTTAAATTTTCTTAACGCCTTTTTTATGAGGCCGGTCCTAAACTTGCCAACTAAATAATTTAATCCTATTTATTTTAATCAGAATTTCTTAATAAATCATTCATATAAAATTTTTAAACTAAACGATACATATTCATGAACACCATTACTGCCGAAGCTTTAAAAGCAAGAATTGATGCCGGAGAAAAACTACACATTTTGGATGTAAGAGAACCGCATGAAAATGCTGAATTTAATATTGGGGGTATATTATTACCATTGGGCAAAGTACAGACCCTGCAAATTGATGAAATAGATGACCTGAAAAACGAAGAAGTGATTGTATATTGCCGCAGTGGCAACCGTAGCGGACAGGCCTGTTATATTTTAGAGGCTTCCGGCTTTACCAATGTTACCAATTTAACAGGCGGCATGCTGGATTGGCAAGCGAAGTTTACCGGGTAAATTGCCCTCCGGCCTAAATGTGAACTTTGGTCACAAAAAATTTGACGTTTATTTATTTTTCTGACGGCTTGGTTTGTTAAATACAAAAAAATCTTGTACCTACAGATTTATAAACCTGTAGGTGCAAGACTTTTGATGAAAAGTTTACAGCACCAATAACATACACCTGCCTTGTTCCCCTTTGGGGTTAGGTGCATTTATTCTACCTCCACTCTTATTCCTTCGCTGTTACTCGTAAACTCCGGTGCATACATGCACTGAATACTGGTAATGCCATTGCTGAAATTTCCTGTATGCGTTACAAAAACTGGATACTCAAAAACATAGGTTCCTTTATTTAGCCAGCTAAAAAAGAAGCTGGTGCTGGCGTCTTTGGTGCTTTCATAGTATCCCAGACCACCCTGGTATTTATATCCGCTGAGCACATTAACAGGTTCCATGCATGCCGCCCTCATGTCTTTCATATGCACATATTCCATATCCCTGTCTACCCTTAATTCGATTCTTACTTTTACTTTATCACCAACTTTTAAAACAGCTCCATCTTCAATGCCTTGTAGTACCGGACCCTTGTCTGATTTTTTTTCTACAAACAATTTTTTGGTAAGTTTTAACGGTGTTGATGAAGAAGTGATTTTATCGAGGTCTTCAAAGTATTGCCAATAAATAGCCCCCCAACCTCCCAAAGGGGGGCTTTTGGTGTCCGCTGATTGTAGGGTGACTTCTATATTTCCCATTTCCGGTTTTAAATCCTTGCCATCAATTCTATTTTTGAAATAGCCGGTGCCAGCTGCAGTTCCCCCGTCCCCTGAAGGGGTGTTTTTATTGCCACTTGGTTCGTTACTGTTTATAGTGACTGTGCCTAATTTTATACTCACTTCTTTCTCAGTATTTAAAAGTGAATTGGCTGAATTTTCTCCTTTGGGATTACTCAATAAAAGCGCATAACAAGCTTCTGCAGTGGCTTTGGTGGTTTTCCAGTTTTGGGTTTGCTTTTGTTTCAATAACCATGTTTTTAAATCGGCAATGGTGCCGGCATCACCATCAATATCTGTAAATGCTTCTATCATCATTGCCTGGCTTTCGATAGGGGCCTGGTGCCAGTAATAGCCCCCGCCATTTGCCCAATCTTTCCAGTACATGCCCAGCTCTGCATTGTTGATGGAGTTTTCTTTGAGCGATTTGATGATGGCGATTGGAGTGTTTTTAATTTTTTTCTCAGTTTTAGCCATTGGGAATAATCTGTGGTGCGCCAATGCAATCATCCCCTGCATGTACTTGCTTTGTTGCAACCAATATTTTTCACTTTGATTTATATAATAAGAAAATGCTTTGCCAATAGATGTGTTAGCTTCCTTATCAATGAAAAAACTACGCATGTATAAATACTGAATGGCTGTAAAACCAAGGTTGTTTTTGCTTAATTCTATTTTGTGTTTAACCAGGTAGTTGTAATCTTCCTTTATTTTTTCATCAAGATAAACAAGTGCTTTGTCAACAACAGGTTCGATTGCTTCGTAGTCTTTTGCGTTTATGGCTTTGAGCTTACGCAAATGCCCAATACCAGTGATGATATACTGGGTGATGTATCGGTCATCTGGCCCGCCTTTAAACCATACGAAACCTCCATTAGGAGCCTGCATTTCTGTAAGTTTTGCAAAAGCTTTTCCCTGTTCAGTACCCAATTTTATCTCATCAAACAACAATGCAATATTTCTCTTTTGCTGTGCTTCATTTTGAGCATTGAGTACCCACGGAGTTTCTAGTAAGAGTGCAGCTTTTAGTTCCTCGTTTTTTTGCAGATTACTTAATAAGGCCACAGTGTCTGTGATCTTCCATTTTTCAAATACTGCTTTTATTTTGGGGTTTGAATTTGAAACAAATGATGCCAGGGTATTGGCATAATACCTGGTGAATATTTGATCTGCACACTCGTAACGAGGCTCCATTAAATAGGGTAGCGCCTGCACGGCATACCACACCGGGTTACTGCTGTATTCCACTGTAAGTGCATGGTTGACAATGGTTTCGCTGGTGCCACTTTTTAATAATTTTTCAAACTTAAAATTCTTGGTGTCGGTGTTGCGTAAATTAATGGGCATGCTTTCTGTAACCAACATGCGATTGGTTAAAATGGGGAGGGACATTTCCTCTCCATCAGAAAAACCAGCATCCTCTGCAACAGCATTATTGGATGCCTTTGCTATGATACGATAGGTAAGTGCGCTGTTGAAATTAAAAGGAATTTCTACCGGAAAGTTGATAGCTGCACTTTGCCCTGCTGCAACTGTAAAATATTGATTTGGGAAAATATTTTTAAACCAACCATCCACCGGTTTATTGGAAGCTGCATCCATTAGCTCAAGGGTGGCGGTGCCCGTTAGTTCACTGTCGCTGAGGTTAATTACTTTGGCACTAAATTCCATGCGGTCGCCTTCTCTCATAAACCTTGGCGCATTGGGCTGCACCATCAGTGGTTTTTGTGTTACCAGTGTTTTTTCCAGGTAGCCGCTTGATGCATTTTTTGTGTGCGCCAGCGTCATCAGTTTCCATTGCGTTAATGCCTCAGGAATGGTGAAACTGAACGATACATTACCTACTGCGTCTGTTGTTAAATCTGGATAGAAGAAGGCTGTTTCGCTAAAGTTTTTACGGATTTGTAAGGGAACATTTTCTGTTTCTGTTTTGGAGATAGTAATTATGGTGTCCGCATTTAATGTTTTCTTTTTTGAAATATTTACTCCTGCAACTTTTCCTTGTAACATATCACCTTCAGCAACATTCAGCGTTGCTCCCGAAATATCATTGCTTTTTTCTAAAGTCGCCGCTCCTCTAATCCTTAATTGATAACGCCTATCTTGCATCTCATCTTTAAAAGCTAAAAGCCTGTCATAAGTTTTAGACTGTGTTGCTAAATAATTACCGAAACTCATATTGAACTCATCTGTGCCAATGCTGCCAAATCCACTTTCATTCCATTGTATAGCGCTGTAGATTTCGGGCCAGATATTGATTGAATTCCATCCATGCATTTTAAACTGGTCAAGGCTTGCATCGTACATGGCAACCAGCATTTCTGCTGCAAGTTTTTCTCCCTTGTTACCGCTGATGGTTGCAGTCCATTTGTCTTTGGCGCCTGGCAATAATTTATCTCTGAAAGTGCTATAATTAATGGTGAGTTCTTTGTTGTTCCAGGGTATATTTATTCTTTCGTCGCCTTTATAAACCCGGTTGTTTTTTACGAAAATATAATTGATGGCCATACCACCTCTGTCTTGCTCCGTAATGGTTTCAAATGAACTAACCGGCTGTGTTGATTGGATGGTTTTAAAGGAAGTAACGGGCAGCTGGTTAATTTTGCTCACCGTTTGTATCAGCCATATTTTATTAAAGCTGGTCTTAAAATCATACTGGATTTTTTCGCCCGGCTCGGCAACTGGTTTGCTTAAATTAAAGGTGAAAGGCTCATTGGTTTCGGATGTTGCTTGATCATCGCCGGTCAGCAAAATGTATTTCTCCGCCTTTACTTCTTCTCCATATTTATCTTTTGTTAGCGCCAGAATTTTATACCATCCAGCCTTTATTTTATTTTTACCCATTGCTGATTCATCATCCTTTATTGACCATTGCCGGTTACTACTGTCTGTTCGTTCAAAAACTTTATCTCCTTCGGGATAGTTTTTAATTTCGTTTTCATTTTTATAAATATCATACGGAAAATAGAGGTAGTACTCCTCTTTGCTCATCACAAACTGATCCGGCTGTTGCCAATATCTTTCCCTGAAAATTTTACCAGGACTTTTCACTTGTTGAATGCTAACGGTAACGTTGGTTTTTTCTTCAATATCATTAACGTTTGTACTTCTTATCAATATATTTTTAAAACTGTCAACCGGTATTTTATCAGCAATTTTTATTTCCAGTTTTAGTGCCTGGTAAGCTACAGTTACTGTAGTTGTTGTACTTCTTGTTTCTCCATTTATATCAGTAACATCAGCGCTTACTTCGTAGTTGAAAGTTGGTTGGTCTTTTTTGTCGATACTTTCATCTGGCAGTGCCTTAAAATGAATACGGAATTCACCGTTTGCATTGGTGGTTGCATCACCATTGGTAATCTCCACTTCTTCCCTGTTTCGGAAGGGGTACCCGCCAGGTTTTCTGTAACTGGTATATCCCCACCAAATGGGGTATTGTATGGTGCGGACCACCCTGTATTTTACAGCAGCTCCGTCAATATTATTACCTGCATATCCTTTCACAATAGCTGTTTCAGCTATGCTGTCGTTTATCCTGTAGGTGCCTTTTGGCTTTTGCACATCTACCAAAAATGTTGGGCGCTTATATTCTTCAACGCTAAAATATTTTACGCCATCGGTCGTGGTGTCCTGTATGCTGAAATTGCCGTTGAGGATGGCTTCCGGTAACTTAAAACTGCCACTGTAGGAACCATATTCGTTGGTGGTTACTTTTAGTTCTTTTATTGTTTGTTCGTTGGCATCTTTCAACTGAATAGCGGTAGTAAGGTTGGGCACCACGCTGCTTTTACCTGCATCCTTTTGCTGTTGCACAACAATGCCTTTAAAAAAGATGGTTTGACCCGGCCGGTAAATACTTCTATCCATAAATAACCAGGTGGTGGGTTTGGTCTTTTCTTGCGGGTAAATATTGTTGTAATAATTATTGCTGTAGTTGTTTTCCAGCAAGTGTAGTTCGTCATTTGCAGTGGTAATCTGCAGGGTGATATTCCTGTTTTCTTTTGCACTGGCCAATATAAAATGGCCGTTGTTATCGCTGGTATATGTTTCTGCTTTTTTGTTTTCATAGTTGCTGTTATTGTAGTTGTATTTGTTTTCCCACACCTGTACTTTGGCATTGGGCAGCGGCATCCCTGTTTCCCGGTGCAGCAGGTAATAATCGTTGCCGGTATTTATGCTGGCTATGTTGCTGACATAAATAACCTGTTTGGCCAAACTGTTTTTTGCCAGTGAAAATGTATTGTCGAGGCTGGCCAATAAATAATAAGTGCCATTGCCAATTGCTTCTGTTTTTATTTCTGCAGCATGCGGCATAAAATCTTTTGGATCGGCCATGGCTACCTGCCAGCTTTTAACAGGTGTTAAACCTACCATGCGCTGCCACATTTTGTTATCTTCGTTTTTTTCTAATTTTTTAATTTCGTCATTACTGGTTTTTATAATCCTGAAATAAACAATGGGTGCATTTTTATATTTAACCAACGAACGAAAAGGCTGGTAAGGCAGGTTTACTTTTTCGGTTTCCATTTGCAGCATCGGTTGCAGAATGGTTTGTATTAAGTTGGCAGCGTTAATGCCACCTTCACTTTTTGGGAATTTTGCGTAAGTAATATCACAGAGTTCTTTTGCTCTTTTTATTTCGTATTGATGAGGATTGTCGCTGTTTTCGTCCCGATGCTGAATTCCCTTATTATAATAAACAGCTGCCCGCAGGTACATGGCTTGCGCCGATGCAGGATTGGTAGCGTATTTTTCTTCAATATTTCTTAATGCAGCTTCGTACAGCTGCTCTTTATTGCTCATTACGCCGTACTGGTAAACAAATTTTAATCGAATGAGATCGGCATCCAGCAAGGCATCCGGCTTACGGTCGTTCATATGAAACTGCAGCATATCCTGTAACAACCGTATGGCATGGAGCTGCAGTGAAGCAGTGTCTTGCGTAGTAAATTTTGTGGCAATAAAAATAGCTGCATCAGCAAATATCTTTTCGTCTTTTAATGTAAACTGATAAGCAGGTTTTCTGAGATCGTTTTCATCTGTGGTAAAATATTGCAATGCACGGTGTGCTAAAAAATCGAAGAGGGAGGGACGCAACTCTCTCGTATTTTCACCTTTCACCAAAATGGGTTCAAATGCTATAAGTGGGGTAGTTTTAAGCAACGCATTATTTTGCAAACTAGCTTTGTATAAGCCGGTAATTGTTTGGTGTAGTTTATCCAGGCTCCATGTATTGATGTCGTTGCTTTTTTCTGCTTCAAGTTTGGTGCGGTTATATAATTTCCAGCGGTTATTTTGTAAATACTGCCAAAACATTTCTGCCTGCATGCTTTGCAAAATATTTTTTGCAGGTGCCGTTGCTTTGGCAACTAAAGTATCTACAAAAAAAATATTGTTCTCCCTGCTGTTTTCTTCTATCATATTCCGGTAGCGGATCAGGTACATGCAAGCCTTTATTTGCTGTGCATCATTATTGTTTTTTATTGCCAGTTTGTAGATGGTATTTACTTCTGCCTGTGCCGTTTTAGTGAGACCTTTTATTTCGGCTGCCTCCACGTTTTTCCAGTTGGTATTGTAGTTGTCAGTTATCTGTGCCATGGTACCAGAGAATATTGCCAGCCCAAGTAGCCAAAGCAATAATTTTTTATACATCATAATGAAAGGATTTAAATTACAAGATACAATTTGTTATGTTGTTTGAATAGTTGATTAATTAATCGATGGATGAGAAATTCAGCAGTATTACATAAACCAGCTTGCGAAATTTTAAAAGAATGCTGGAAATTGCATTTGAGGAAATATTAAAAATTTAGTCTAATTAATTTTGTTTGAATAATTGTTAACAAAGAAGCCTCATCTGCCATTAAAAAGCAGTTTGTTAAGGATGCATTTATAGTTTGATTTTTAATTGTCATCGGAGAGCAAGGCCTTTTTCTTCGTAACTTATTCGTACTCATTTGTACTTTTTTTAAAATTCCGAATTAACATAATTTTTATATTATATATTCGTTTATGCTATTTAATGGCAAAGGAGAATTGATGACTTGGGGCAAACATTTATTTAATTTTTATTCAGTTGAAAAAAATCATTTTAAAACAAAATACAATCCGTTTATTGCTTTTGAGAATGCTGGCAGTTGGTTTTGTATTGGCACTGTTGGCTTTATTATTTGTTTATGTTAATAAGGGGCCGGCCAACAACAGTAACTACAGCGGACCGAGGAAAGTTGTAATCAAGAAAGGAGATAATCGTTATAATTTCTATGTCGATGGTAAGCCATTTATTGTAAAAGGCGGATCAGGTTATACCCATTTGGCAGAATTAGCAGCCAGTGGTGGTAATACCGTCAGTTGCTGGGATACTTCAAAATTTGCTCGTTTGCTGGATGATGCCTTGCAACATCATCTATATGTAATTGCTGGGCTTGATATACCCGGTGGCGAAAATGATGATTTCTATAAAAACGAAGCAAAAGTGTCCGCTCTATTCAATAAATGCCAAACTTTGGTAGTTAGGTACAAAGATCATCCTGCTTTGCTGGCCTGGGGCCTGGGTAATGAGTTAAAGATGCCGTTTTCGTTTACTACCAGTCCTTATTATAAAACATACAACCGGTTGTTAACCATGATGCACAGCCTTGATCCCAATCATCCTGTGTCCACAGCTGTTATAAATATCCCTAAAAAAGGGATGCTTAATATTCAATGGAGAATACCCGCCTTAGACTTTATTTCATTAAATATGTACAGTAGCATTAAGACGATTCAAGATGACCTTGCCACAATAAAATTAATTTGGAAAGGGCCTTACCTGGTCGGCGAGTGGGCGCCCAAAGGTGGCTGGGAGGCGGAAACAATTACCTGGCAGGCACCAATTGAAAATACCAGTACAAAAAAGGCAGAAGAGTATGCTTTATTTTACAAACAGCATATGCCGGTGAAGGATCCTCGGTTTTTAGGCTCCATAACCTTCTATTGGGGTTACCGGCAGGAATATACACCCACCTGGTATAGCATTTTTAATGAAAATGGAGCGCCAAATGAAACAATGGAAGCCCTTAGTGATTGCTGGAACGATACAAAAACGGTTCATGTTTCACCAAGGTTAAAATATATGCTGTTTGATGATTTGGGGGCAGCCGATAATATCATTGTAAGCCCCGGAACCATGCACAAAGCCCGGTTGTTATTTGATGGATCCCAACCTACCGATTCCCTCAGGTATTGCTGGGAAATATTAAATGAAGATTGGGTAACCTGGGGAAGCACATGGAATAATTTTAAAAAACCTAAGGCTGAAATAGGGCTGGTAACTGATAGTACTTTACAGAATCCTTTTTTTAAAACACCTGATAAAGAAGGGCCTTACAGGATTTATATAACAGTATTTAATTCCAACGGTTATTGCGCTACTGCCAACACACCCTTTTATGTAGTAAATTAATGAACTTTCAACCTGTAGCAATAAAAAAGCCTACCCTTAAAGAAAATCGGGCACTTAGGTTAATGATAATAATTGGTGTAATATCCATCGTTTTTTTTATGTACACTTTGTGGCAGAAGGCCGTGGTTGGTTATTATCCCCTGTATGTCTTGCTGATGATAGCTTTAGCCTATTATTGCCTTAAATACCTGCACGAATGGTATCATTATTTTTCTATTTCTGTTGATAAGCCACCAGTTACTAATAAAATTTATACAGTAGATATATTAACTACTTATTGCGCAGGTGAGCCTTTTGATATGTTGCAGCAAACGCTTGAAGCCATTCAAAAAATTACCTATCCGCATACAGCCTGGTGCTGCGATGAGGCAGATGATCCTTTGGTTAAAACTTTATGCCTTCAGTTGGGTGTTAAACATGTAACCCGAACGATTAAAAAAAATGCCAAGGCGGGCAATATCAACAATGCGTTGCAATATGCTACCGGCGAGTTATGCGTTGTGCTGGATCCGGATCATATTCCGGCACCGGAAATGCTGGATCATTTGGTTGCATATTTTGACGATCAATCAATAGGATTTGTACAAATTGTGCAAGCCTATTACAACCAGAAAGAAAGCCTGGTGGCCAAGGGTGCAGCCCAACAAACCTACCAGTTTTATGGGCCTATGATGATGGCCATGCACAGTTACGGAACGGTTCAGGCCATAGGCGCTAATTGTACGTTCCGAAGGGCAGCGCTGGATTCAATAGGTGGCCATGCCAGCGGTTTATCGGAAGATATGCACACAGCCATGCAGATGCATGCAAAAGGATGGCGTTCGGTATATGTGCCGTCCATACTTACAAGAGGGCTGGTGCCTGCTACTTTATCATCTTATTTTAAGCAGCAATTGAAATGGAGCAGGGGTACATGGGAGCTGCTGTTGGTTACCTACCCAAAACTTTTTACCAAATTTACCTGGCGACAAAAAATCCATTATTTAACCCTGCCGTTTCATTACCTGAGTGGGTTAATTTTTCTGATAAATTTTTTAATACCTGTGATAGCCTTGTTTACTGGCTACATTCCATTAAAGATGGATGTGTTAAGTTTTCTGCTGGCATCATTGCCTTTTTTTGCAATGGGATTGCTAATACGGCATTATGTACAAAAATGGGTTGCCGAAGAAACCGATAGAGGATTCCACCTGGTGGGTGGTATTTTGCAGATAGGCACCTGGTGGGTACATTCAGTTGGTTTTGTTTATACATTGCTTCGAAAAAAAGTGCCCTATATTCCTACACCCAAAAATGATTCAGACCCACTGCCTTTGCTATACAACCTGCCCAATATTGCTGTAATGGTTATATCTTTCGCAGCAATTATTTACGGTCTCCGGAACGATTATAATCCATATACAGTCTTCATGGTGGCACTTGCTTCCATGCAAATATTTTTCATGGTATTTATTTTATCAGTTTCAGGATATGTGAATAAAAAAAGTGCTGTTAGTAACATTGCCGGTGGACTTAGAAGCAGTACATGGCTGATAGAAAAAACGCATGGTCTTTTAAGAAACTACTCTTTGAGCCTTTCTTTTTTAGTTGTTGCAGTATTCATCTTTGCTTTTTATAAACAGCAGCAGTTGCCTACTTTTATACCAAAGCCACTGCCAAGCCTGCAGATTTTTTATAAAGGGGTTTACCAGGCTGCAGCAACTAACGGAACAAAGAGGTTAAGTACTGTTTTTAATAAAGAAAACAGCACTGCTGACATTGCTGTTGTTGCATTTACTATTTCATGGAATGATGGTGAAACAAACAAATTACCACTTGATGAGTTTAAAGAAGTTTATCAGCACAATGCTGTGCCGATGATGGTTTGGAAGCAATGGCAAAAGGATAGCGCTGGCAATATAGCTAAAGATGATTTTGTAATGCAGCATATTATTGACGGTAAATATGATGCTGCAATTGGCACGCTGGCGAGGCAAGTGGCGGCTTTACAAAAACCAATTTTCATGAGCGTTTCTCAAGAAGTTGAAAGTAATAAACACTCATTATTTGTACCATCCAATTGCAAGCCGCAGGAATTTATTGCAGCATGGCGGCATGTTCATCGCATATTCGATCAGGCAAAAGCAGACAGGGTAATCTGGATTTGGAATCCATGGGATGCTGTAGCAGCCGATGCATATTTCCCTGGCAGCAAATATGTGGATTGGCTGGGAGTTCAGCTAAAAAACAGTTTATTTGAAAAATATAAAAATGTTGCGGCAGGTTTTGATTCTTTATACCGGCCCTATCACCAGTTAGACATTTTTAACACGGGATTGCCAGTGATGATTACGGAAGCAGCAACAGTAAATGATACTTGGTGGCAACAGGCATGGAAAAACAGTGATACTTCCTTTAAAGAAATTAAGGGGGTTGTATTTCTCAATGATGCAGCTACCGTTGCAAAAAACAATGCCGTTAATGCAGATCCAGTGGCGTTCACTAATATATTAGCGAAAGCACCTGCAGGTGGCAGACCAATTTTTGAAAGCCCCCTCCTTTTTAGCGACATCAATAAATACAGCCAGCAGTACAGTCTGCCAGCTAATGTAAGAAGCGTTGTGTATGATAAGGGCTTTAACTGGTTTAGAAACCGTCATACACTTATGCTAAAAACACTAGAGGCTGATGTGGCCGAAATGAAAAGCATCGGTATCAATACGGTTGAGCGAACGATGCCCGGATTTTACGACAAAAACCTGGGCAGAGTATTGGAGCAAAATGGCATGAACCTGGTAAGCAGATTTAATTATTTTGTTAGCCCGGAAATAGTGGACAATGATAAAAAAATGCAGCAGGAAAAAGAGAAAATTCTTGCTGCCGTAAAAGAAAATCTCGATAAAAAATATATAATAGCCTGGAACCTGGGAAATGATGTGTTGTTTAACCTGGAAACTCAAACTTTTAAACCTGATTATTTTTATTACCAGAATAAGTATATAACATGGTTGGCCGATTTATGCAAACAAATCAGGCTAATTGACAGTATAAGGCCACTGGTAATGGATCTTAACTGGGATGTAAAAGGCCGGGAGCGCTTTCATATCTATAAAAAATATGTACCGGAGATAAACAAGTTTTTGCTTGTGGCCGACGTAAAAAATAAGGTAGGTTTCAGCGAACCACTGGAGGATGGCATGGCTTGGGGGAAAGTGCAGGTAGAATATTGGCCATTGATTGCTGCCATGTACAAAACAGGTACCATACCAGTGTGGCAGGATATTGAAAATACAGATAACATTAACCTTGAAGGTATATTGGACCTGGATGGGAGGAAAAAACAATGGTTCAAAAAGGTAGCCAACAGTTGGGGAAATTTAAAAATGCCCCCATCATCTATACCGGATATTAAAATTTTAAAGCCGGCCAAAACTACCAACGTCAACTTAAGTTTGAGGTATTATGTATTGCTTAATAAAGACAGCAAGCAATGGCGACTTTACAAAGGCGAGCCAAAGGAATTGCATTTTGAATGGTACCTGGTTAGGGTAGATCAGTTTGGAAACAGGATGTTCATTAAAAAAGTTGGAGAAGGCCCTTTTATTGATTTGTCAATACCGGGCGAACCACAATTTTATCAATTGTATGTAGAAGCTGTCCGGGGCGATGAGGTTAAAGTTGTAAATTCTACCTTAAATACACCTTTGCGATAATGTTTTTTCTGGAGATAATTAACTGCTTTGAGGTGCCACAAAATCTCATGGAAAATTCGTCAGCAATTCCAAAGCATTACAGAAAATTCAGCAGGGAATATGAAAGTGTTTATCGATGAGATACCCAATTGTTAGACCTAAAAATAAAATCAGCCTGCTTTAAAAAACCTGCAATTTAAAACCAGTTAAAGTAATCAGGTAATGTGGCAAAAAATAGTTGGTGATTTATTTAGATAAAAAATGGCAAACAGTTGATGACTATCTAAGTTGGTTAGCAGTTCTGTTATTGTAAGGGGCCTTTACAAAATCTCTTGGATAATTCCTTAAATACCTCCACAGAATTCCTAAAAATTCAGGGTAATCTTTCAATCGAATGCCCCTGCTTTTAACGGCTACATAAAAAGCAAGTCCGAAGCTGACTGCAAAATTTAAAAAACCAATCATGCCCACACCAAAAAGGGTGTACCATATTTCCTTTACCGAAACAGCGTGGTTAAGCCCAAAAAAACCAATTGCAGTATTGGCTGCAGAAATAGTGATGTGACGTATATCGAAAGGAATACCAAATGTTTTACCTAAAAAACCTGCCATGCCGAGGAAAAACCCAAGGGCTATATTTCCAATCAATGCGCCAAGGTTGTTTTCGATATAATGAATAATTCTATACCTACGCTGTTCGTTAAAACGTTTTTTAAAAATGATGGAGCTACGCATACGATCAGCAATTTTACCATACACTACGTAGTTTTCTACAAAGCCTGCTATAAGTCCGCTTGCAAATAGAAAAAAACCTGTAATACAGGCATATAAAAGTGCCAGGCTATGAAAAGGCTGCTGGTCGTTTAATAATTTTTGTGCTCCTAAACCTTCGGCTATTTTGGTGCCGGTAGCAGCGAAAAACAACCATGCGAGCAAATAGGTTAATGGAAATACGATTATCAAATTGCCTGTAAAAGATGCCAGCTGGGTGCGGCTCACTTTGGCAATGGTAATGGCAAGGTTCCTTAAATCCGGTTGGTCGCCAATTTTTTGCGCATCGAAAGAACTAGCTACATTGTTAGCTGTGTAGGCAGGTTGCTTGGTTGCCAGTGTAGACCCGGTTTCTTGAATTAAAATAAATCCCAGTGAATAATTGGTGCTGTACAGAAAGCCTTGCCAGAAAGGCGCTACAGTCATTTTGCTCAACAAGTTTTTTATAATCCCAATAAAAGAAATGATGATTCCGCCGCCGGCAGCACTGCGGAACATATTCCAGAATTCTCTACGGGTGGTGGTAATAAATTTTTCCCCGGTACGGCCGCCATGTTCTGCTATTTGGTACGCCAGAAAGCCAGTGTTTTCGCTAACAAATTCTTTCAGGGAATTCTGGGTGTTTTCGTTGTACACCACCGTTGTAAAGTAATCTACAAAACGTTCGGTATTAAAACTGTTGTCTGCATCTAATACATCCAGTATAATAAACAACCGTTCAATCATTTGCTGCAGCCGTGTAAGAATATAGGCCTGTGCAAGACTGGTTCCGTATTGCAACCGTTGATCTTTTATCCATTGAATACTTTGGTTGCAGTTGTACAATGTTTCGGTAATGTTTTCAACAAGAGAACGTTTTATTTCCACCGAGCCACTTGGCCCGAATTGTTGTAATAATTCATTTATTAACCTGTTTTGCTCCAGAAATGGAAATACGGCATCATTAAAATTTGCAAACCGCTGTGTAATTTCCTTTTCTAATCCAAGCGTTACAATGCGGTAACTGAGCAATTGCAATGATTGGGCAAATTGTTTTAAAAGGGAAGGTTCCGTAAGATTAATCTGTATGCCCAACCCTTCAAAAAATTGAACCCATAAATCTTTGTCAACACCTTTCACCCACAGGTAATCGTGTTTTTTGTAAAATATCTTATTAATTACAAACAAAAAATTGTCGGGTGTTTGTAACTCCGGTAGTATTTTGTGTTTCAGTTTACTGGTTAGTTCCTGCACAAATCCACGGCTGCTCACAATGCCGTTTTCGGTAAGTGCTGGCACAATATTAGTATGTAAAAATTGGGTGAGCAGTGCTTTGCGTAAAGAGAAAAGGGAAGTTCTGTCTTGAGAAATCTGATAAAGCAGGGCCTTAAACCTTAATTCGGCCTGGGCAAAATCCTTGGGTTTATCCGGCCGGATTTTAGCCATTAATTCCACCAGAAATTCAATGCTTCGGTTAGGCGTATGCAGTGGCAAAACCACAGCCTGTTGCCTTGCTGGGGTTTTTGATGTTGCATCCTTAGCCTTTCTTGTTAACCGAAGCATATAAAAAAATGTAATTAAAAAGGAATAACGTTTCAGCGACAATTAACTGTATAGCCAAGACAAAATTTGTTCCTAAAATGTTGCACCATTATTTAATTGATTAAAAAATGGGCTTACCTTTGTCATTATTATGTTACTATCTACTTCAATACAATACGAGCAGGAGATTGATACGCTTACATTAGACGGAAACTATTGCTCTTTAGTTTGCTGGAATGATGATGTAAACACTTTTGAATGGGTAATTGAAAGTTTGATCGACATATGCGGCCATACCAAAGAACAGGCTGAACAATGCGCCATTATCATCGACAGCAAAGGGAAATATGCTGTAAAAGAAGGCAGCTACGAAGTATTAAAACCCATGTGCGATGCCATCACCGACCGGGGCATTAATGCCACTGTAGAAGTAATGACCAATTAGGTTTTGCAGTAACCGTTTTCCTTCAATTTTATTTTTTTTAATGGTTATTCTTGATAAGCGGATTCAGTTTCCACCAGTTGATACTGCCGACGAAGACGGCGTTGTAGCCATTGGTGGAGACCTTGGCACCGACCGTTTGTTGCTGGCGTATCGTAGTGGTATTTTTCCTTGGTACAAGAGCGAGGAGCCCATAGTTTGGTGGAGTCCCGATCCACGTTGTGTGCTTTTGCCCCACCATTTAAAAATCAGCAAGAGCATGCAAACTGTGCTCAACAATGGCAGGTTTCGCTTTACCAGCAACCGGGCTTTTGTTGATGTAATTGAAAATTGTAAGCAGGTAAATACGCAAAAGCACAACGGCACCTGGATTACAAATGCCATTACCAGTGCCTATACAAATTTGCACACGCTAGGCCATGCACACAGTGCGGAAGCCTGGCAGGATGGCGAACTGGTTGGTGGCCTGTATGGCATCCGGATGGGGAATGTTTTTTTTGGTGAAAGTATGTTCAGCAAAGTGAGCAATGCCAGCAAGTTTGCTTTCATCCTTTATGTTCAACAACTGCAAAAAGAGGGAGTGATTTTAATCGATTGTCAGCAGGCAACAACTCACCTCCTAAGCCTTGGTGCTACCCTCATTAAAAGAAGTGATTTTATAAAAGTATTGGATGAAAATTGTTGAGGTTGTTTTGGGCAAACAACAAGGATAATTACATGTCCCTTGTTCCGGCATTCTGCCAGCCTTATATTAAACCAATATTGGGTGAAAGTATTAATCGTAATGAAAACGACATTGAATAATAAAACATTTCTGATCAATTCCTTTTTTGCCTTCAACCTTATACACAAGTCGGTGTTCACCGGTAATGCGTCTTGACCAGAATCCTTTTAAATCATATCTAAGTGGCTCTGGTTTTCCCATTCCTTGAAAGGGAGTTCGTTTTATTTCATTAAGCAGGTCTTTTATTTTTTCAACAATAGCGCTATCTGTCTCTATCCAATATTGAAAGTCTCTCCATCCATTTTCTGTAAACTCAAAATTCATAGAGGAGAAGTTTTACAACTTGAATTGATGAGTTTTACCTTTCTTCAATTGTTCCATTGAATCATGGAGTTGAAGCCTGTTGGCTGAGGTTGATAGCAAATGCCCGGTTTCATTTAGTGAGTTATATTCTTTCATTGAAAGGATTACGACAGCTTCATCTTCGGTAGCTCTCGAAACAACAATTACATCAGATGACTTTGACACTTCATCTAAATATTTTTTCATGTTGTTTCTTAATTGAGTTATAGAGACTGCTTTCATGATCATGTATTTTTGTACGGGTAAATGTACGTTTAAATGTACAAAAATGGCACTTGTTTTACTTCTTAATTTTACATTTGTGCAATAAATGGATAGAAATTACGGATGTCCCACACTGGTCATTCAGCTATAATTCACCCCCTGTTCTTACTATCTCCCAAACTTTTGCTTCAAAGCTTGTAATGCATCTGTCATCGGCATTTCCGCTGGTGCAGCTGGTTTTGGTTTATTGCCTTGTGCCGGTTTATTCAAATGATTTTCTCTGCCCAGTTGCTTTCTTGCTGGTGCTTCCTCCGTTTGTTTTATAGATAGATTGATTCTTTTCCGGACTATATCAACATCTATCACTTTTACTTTAACCTGCTGGTTAAGTTTCAACACTTCGTTAGGGTCAGTGATGTATTTATGGGCAATTTCACTCACATGCACCAGGCCATCCTGCTTTACACCAATATCAATAAAAGCACCAAAACGGGTTATGTTGGTTACAATACCGGGTAATTCCATACCAATGCTAACTTCATCAATACTGTAGATATTGGCAAATTCAAAAGCCTGTACTTCGCTCCTTGGGTCAAGACCTGGCTTCTTTAATTCATTGATAATATCTTTAATGGTAAGTTCACCTACAAGGTCCGTAACATATTTTTTAGCATCTACTTTTTTTAGCAATTCTTCCTGGCCTATCAATGCATTGGTGGCAATGCCCAGTTCTTTCGCAATGGCCGTAACTACCGGGTATGCCTCGGGGTGTACCGCACTTTGGTCGAGTATTTCCGTGCCCTCTTTAATCCGCAAAAATCCTGCACATTGTTCATAGGCTTTGTTTCCTAATCTTGGTACATCCAGCAATTGCCTGCGGTTGCTGAAATGGCCTATTTCGTTTCTGTATTTAATGATATTTTCTGCAAGTGTACTGCCAATGCCACTCACGTAACTCAGCAGGTTTTTACTGGCAGTATTGAGGTTTACACCAACATTATTAACGCAACTTACCACCGTTGCATCCAGCCGCTCCTTTAATCTGAATTGGTTTACATCATGCTGGTATTGACCAACACCAATGCTCTTGGGATCGAGTTTTACCAACTCTGCCAATGGATCCATTAATCTTCTACCGATGCTCACTGCACCTCTTACCGTGATATCCTGGTCCGGGAATTCTTCTCTTGCTATTTCAGAAGCGGAGTAGATAGATGCCCCATCTTCATTCACTAAAAATATGGGTAACCCTAATTGAAGCCCTTTAATAAACAGTTCGGTTTCCCTGCCTGCCGTACCATCGCCAATAGCAAAAACTTCAATGCCATATTGCTGCACCAGGTTTTTTATTTTGATGGCTTCGGAAGCAACTTTATTGTTCTCATGCGGAAAAATTAAATCTGTTTTTTGCAGGCCACCTTTTTCATCCAGGCACACTACTTTGCAACCGGTGCGGTAACCCGGATCAATAGCAATAATGCGTTTACTACCGAGCGGTGAACTCAGCAATAATTGCCGCAAATTTTCTGCAAATACATTGATAGACTCTTCATCTGCCTTGGTTTTTAGGGCAGTTCTGCTTTCAGTCTCAAGACTGGGTTGCAGTAACCTTCGGTAAGCATCTTTAATGGCTTTTCGGATTTGATCACTGGCCGGGCTCATACCTTTTATGTACAATTCTTCAATGGTTTCCAGTGCAGCTTCTTCTACAGGAGCAATGGAAATGCGTAAATAAGTTTCTAAAAAGCCACGCAGTACCGCCAGAATCCGGTGCGATGGAATAGTGGAAATTAGTTCAGAAAAATCAAAATAATCTTTGTATTTGATGCCTTCGGTTTCTTTATCTGCCACTACTTTACTTTGCAGTGTGGCAGAGGTTTCAAATAGCTTGCGAAGCTTTGCTCTAACCTGCGCATCTTCATTTACCAGCTCGGCAATAATGTCTCGGGCGCCCTGTAATGCTGCATCTGCATCCGCAACTTTTTCATTGATGAATTTTGCAGCCTCTGCCAAATAATCTTTTTGCTGCTGCTCTAAAAGCATAGTCGCTAAAGGTTCTAATCCATTCTCTTTGGCAGTTTGTGCCCTTGTTTTTCTTTTTACTTTGTAAGGAAGGTAAATATCTTCCAATGCCACCAATGAAGAAGCTTTGTTTAACCTTTCCTGCAGCGCTTCGGTCATTTTGCCCAGTTCGGTAATTGTTTTTTCTATAAAGGCTTTTCTTTCGGCAAATTCTTTTAAAAACTTTGCTTCGTCTTGTATTTGTTGAATCTGTACTTCATCCAGCGCTCCTGTTTTGTCTTTGCGGTAACGGGCAATAAATGGTATGGTGGCGCCTTGCGCCAGTAGGTCTAAAACGGTTGCTACCTGTGTTGTTTTTATATTGAGTTTGCCTGCGATTGGCTGAATAAATTCTGTCATAATTTATTGTTTGGGCTGCGAAATTAACTTTGTGTGGTGAAAGAAAAATTTGGAAAATTGCCTGAGGTTGTTAAAAAGGCTTTTTGTTCTGCAAATATTTCTAATCCCGTTTAAGTGTTCCCTTGCAGCAACCTCCAGCGTGGTAAAAGTCTCAACAAAATCAATAATATGCTGATGTAAGAATGAGCACTTTGGGTAGTCAGTTAAAATTACCACTTGAAGGCTTATCTGTTTAAGGCTATTTTTTTCCCTGGATACAGCGTTACAAATGAATAGATGCTGTTGCGGATGGTGTCGTTGTCAGTAAATGGTGTTAAATGATTTTTCAATTCTCCTGCGGATGTAACAGTAAGATCGGCAGGTAAATAACCCATGCCCCAAAAGCTGCCTCGCACTATCAGCAGACACAACTTTTCTGTTGGATGTAAACCATCATCCATCACTGCAAAAGTGGGTAGTTGATTATCCAATGCATCCAGCGCCCGTTGCACTTTTGTATTATATTTAACGGGTGCTTCCAGTTGTTGCCATTCCTCTTCAGTGAAGGCAGTTTGGTCTATAAAACAAAGCTTTTCATTTAACTCAAATTCTGCTGCAATTTTTTTCAGCATTACCTGTCCTTCGTTCAATAAATTAAAATTGTACAAAGCCGGCAGGTTCTTTTTCTTTTTATCAATTGCCAGTCGTTGATAGCCCCGGTTATCCGTAAACGTGTACAAGGCAAATTTTTGCAACGGCTGTTTCTGGCTATAGTTGTACTTTGGCCAAAGCCTTTTTATTTCGGTACTCTCCAGTACAATGGCCTGTAATTCGGTAGCACATTCTTTGTACGTGATTTTGCAGATAGTGCGTAAAAAATTTTGTCGCTTTCTGTCTGGATCATTGTGCGTAAAATGACTGCTCACCCGTTTTTTAATGTTAATCGCCTTGCCTACATAAATCACTTTATCCTTGCCATCATGAAAATAGTAAACGCCTGGTCCGGAAGGCAGCCGCAATATTGCTGTTTTGTTAAGTTGCAATGGCAGCCATTGTTCGCCGGAGGTTTTTTTCAACATTTCATCTATGTGGATGGCAGCACCATTGGCCAGGCAATGTTCCAGCAAATGTACCGTAGCCAATGCATCTCCGCCGGCACGGTGCCGGTTATTGATAGGCAGGTTTAACGACCGGCAAACGTTACCCAAACTGTAGGAAGGTAAATCGGCGAATGTTTTACGACTAAGCCGAACGGTACATAATTTTTTGGGTGAAAGTTGAAAGCCCGAAGCCTTCAGTTGATGATTCACAAAAGAATAATCGAAGTTTACATTGTGGGCAACAAATACGCAGTCCTTTAATAAATCATACAGCACTTCAGCAATGTCTTCAAAGGCAGGTGCATCCCTTACCATTTCATCATCAATGCCCGTTAATGCTTTAATGTAGGGTGGTATTGGTTTCCCCGGGTTAATGAGCGTTTCAAAATGTCGGGTTATCTTTTTGCCATTGTGAATGTACACCGCTATTTCAGTGATGCCATTGGCTGCGGCATATCCACCGGTGGTTTCTATATCTACAATTGCATACATCAGAGATCAAATATAAGTACACTAAATTAGTTAGCAATTTAAATATTGGAAATCATCTAAATTGTCGGAAGGGTTGCCAACCTTGTGCAGGTTCTTTTCTACTTAAAAACACTTAAAAAAGGTTGGCAACCCTGTATTGAGCTGCAACATTTTTTAATACTTACAATAAGTTAACCGGTAAAACCAAAACCCGGTACATTTGCTCACTTAAAAAAATAGCCAATTTGCCATGTCAGACAACGGTTTACTTATTGAAACGATAAAAATTTACCAATCCAACATTCAGCTGAAAGAGCCTTTTATTATTTCGCTGGGGTTGCTAACGCATGCAGAAAATGTAATAGTCATAGTCAAAACAAATAAAGGAATTATAGGCACAGGAGAGTGCAGCCCTTTTAAAACCATCAACGGCGAAAGCATGGAAACAGGCTTTGTAGTGGGCCAGTATTTAGCTAAAGGTTTAAAAGGACAAAATCCGTTGGATATTGAAGCTTGTACAAAATTGATGGATCGTATTATTTATGCCAACAACAGCATTAAAAGTGCATTTGATATGGCTTTATATGATATTGCTGCACAGCATGCCAACCTTCCATTATATGCGTTTTTAGGAGGTAACAACAGCAAAATATTGGTAACAGATTATACAGTGAGTTTTGATAATCCCCTTAAGATGGCGGCCGATGCGGCTAAAATAAAAGCCAACGGATTTCAAATAGTAAAGGTAAAACTGGGTGGTAGCAAAGAGGCGGATGTAGAACGCATCAACATAATCCGTGAAGCCATTGGCATGGAACTGCCATTAAGGATAGATGCCAACCAGGGATGGACTGCAGCTACAGCACCGGATATTTTACAAGCATTGGCGCCCTATAACATTCAGCATTGCGAAGAGCCGATACCCCGGTGGGATTTTATGCAGTTGCCAGCCATTCGAAAGCAAAGCCCTGTCAAAATTATGGCCGACGAATCTTGTTGCGATGAGCATGATGCACAGCGATTAGTTGACTTACAGGCCTGCGATTCTTTAAATGTGAAATTGGGTAAATCCGCAGGTATTTTCCGTGCAAAAAAAATAATAGAAATAGCCCGACAACAGAAGATGATTGTACAAATTGGAGGCTTCCTGGAATCGAGGCTGGCATTTACTGCAGCTGCCCACCTTGCTCTTACCAGCGATGTGGTGGTACATTGTGATTTTGATACGCCGTTGATGTTTATGAAAGATCCTGTAATTGGGGGAATTAATTATAACGCCACCGGGGAAGTAAGTGTGCCGGAAATACCCGGACTTGGAGCAAGTTTTGATGAGAATTATTTGCAACAATTGAAGAAAATTGTGGTGTAGCAATTGTGTAATAAATCATGATTGTCCGGATAGAAATCCCTCTAATAAATGGGGTTGCAACCCCGCTGCTTTTGGCAACGATTGGTGATTTTAAACTATTAAAAACCTTATTCCCTTGTTTAATTCTACATTGTTTAATTTAGGGGCTGAATTATTACGATGAAATTAACGCTTGCTTTTTTCCAATTAGTCCGTTGGCCCAACTTGCTTTTTATTATAATTGCTCAATTGCTGTTTTATTATTGTATCATCCTGCCATTATTGCCTCCTGATTATTTTCAATCGCCGTACGCTTTGCACACCTGGGTTTTGTATTTGTTAATTGCTGCGTCGGTTTGTATTGCAGCGGGTGGTTATATCATCAATGATTATTTTGATATTAATATAGACCAGGTAAATAAGCCGGAAAAAAGGGTGATTGAAAAAATTATAAAACGACGCACTGCCATATTATTGCATTGGTTTTTTACACTGGCAGGTATCGCCATTAGTTTCTATGTTTCTTTGCAAACAAATTTTATTATTGTGCTGGCAAATATTGGTTGTGCAGCATTGCTGTGGTTTTATTCCACCACTTTTAAAAAGAAATTATTATCTGGGAATATCATTATTTCAGCACTTACTGCATGGACCATTGTGGTTCTGTACTTTGCTGTAAATCCTATCTTTCATATTCACTACTTTCAATCGTACCCAATGCAAACAGCGATGAAGTCGGTTTTTAAGTTTGCTGTGTTGTATGCAGGTTTTGCTTTTATAATTTCATTGATAAGGGAAGTGGTAAAAGATATGGAAGATATGGAAGGCGATGCCCGATATGGTTGCAACACGATGCCCATTGTTTGGGGAGTGCAGGCCGCTAAAGTTTTTGCAGCTGTATGGCTGGTGGTATTGATAGGTGCTATCGTAATTGTACAGTTTTATGTTTTGCATTCAGGCTGGTGGTGGAGTGCATTGTATAGTTTATTATTACTGGTAGGCCCATTGCTGTGGTTGCTTAATCAATTGTACAGAGCACAAAACAGTAAAGCTTTTAATGCTATCAGCAAAGCTATTAAAATGATTATGCTGGCAGGGATTCTTTCTATGCTTGTTATACAGTTTTATTTATAGGATGAAACGGCATTTTTTTCGAAATCCATTTAATTACCTGCGTTTTTTTACCATTTTAAAAATTGAATATAATAATTAATTTAGACCGTAAAATCTTACCCAGCTTTGATAGCCCGTATTTACTTCTTTGCCTTAATGCAAAGAAGTAACAAGAAAGATCAAGCCCGCCCGGCTGACGCTAGTAGGACGGGGCTTCATAAAAAAGACTAAAAATTTGAATGAATGGCTAAAATGAAATTAGCTCGATCGTCAGAATATGCCCCGGCTTTGGTACTACCTACAGGCAAATTGCAAAGCCATGCATCTGTAACTTCAATTTCATTTCTTAACGCCACACATTCAAATTTTCTTAACTTCTTTTTTATGAGGCCGGGAAAAAGATTGCGGTTATAGTTTATTAACCTATAAATGAATTATCATATAGCAAATGAAACAGCCTACTAATTTTTCTTACCTGGATTACGGTGTTATCCTTGCCTCTCAATCGCCGAGGCGAAAGCAGCTGCTGGAGTGGGCAGAAATTCCTTTTGAAATTATTGTTCATACCACAGATGAATCTTATCCTGCTGAATTTGCAGTAGAGGATGTTGCCATACATATCGCCAAAAACAAAGCGCTTGCAGTGCAGGAATTTATCAATGCAGCTTCACCAGCAATTAATAAGAAAATTATAATTGCAGCAGATACCATTGTTGTGCTCGGCACCGAAATAATTGGTAAGCCCACTGACAGGCAGGATGCCATAGAAATTCTTCAAAAATTAGCTGGCCAGCGACATAAGGTTATTACCGGTGTGGTAATGGTGGATGCTGAAAAGGAAGTAGCTTTTGCCGATACAACAGAAGTGGAATTTCATGCTTTAACAACTGAGCAAATCATATTCTATGTAGATAAATACAGCCCTTATGATAAGGCAGGAGCCTACGCCATACAGGAGTGGATAGGTGTAGTAGGAATACATTCCATTAAGGGTGATTTTTACAATGTGATGGGGTTGCCGGTAAGTAAAGTAGTACAGGCTTTACAACAATGGTAACGGGTATTTTTAATAACTAAAATAAATTTCAGTAGCTCCATAACCATAAGCAGCCGTATATTGATTTACAAAAGATTTTACTTGTTTTTTTGTCCGCAGAACAGCGTGTATTTCATCCCGTAATTTTCCAGTTCCCACACCATGTATAATTGTTAACGATGGCTGGTAATGAAGAGTTGACAAATCATAAAACTTTTCAAACTCTTTAAGCTGAATGGTGAGTATTTCGAAATTGCTCAGGTGCTTCCAGCTGTCTGTTAATTTCTCAATATGCAAATCAACTACAGACCTTGCCGGTGCAAGGTTTTGCTTAATTTTCCCTGCATCATACACCCTGTAACCTGCATTACCTAACATGGAGAGATCCACTTTTTCTTCATCCACTTTATCAGGGTATTCCTCAAACAGCAGGTAGGAAAAAGTAGGCTCGTTTTTCAGTTGTGTTTCCTCAATTTTTTTAAATAATTGTTTCCCTTTTATTTTTAAGGATGCTTCGTAATGAGGCGATTTCTTTTTATCTGGGTTGGATAAAGAGAAATCAAAATGAAAACGGGGATTGTCGCTCAGGTCTTCAAATTTTACATCGTGTAAATAAAAGTCATTGAAGGGGAGTATTTCGTTGCTGAGTTCAAAATTATTATCGCCGCCAAAAAATAAGGTGTAGGTAAATTTAAAGGCTGTATCGGTTTGATTTATTAAATGAATTTTAAATTTATCCACTACATCATCATCAAAAACATCCTTGTCGAAAATGGGCATAAATGAAATGAATACGCCGGCATTAGTTTTGGAGACAATGTTTGCTTTTTCCGGTTTCACATTATCAATAAAAATCTTCTTCTTTTCTGCCTTTCTTTTTTCAGTGAACATTCTAAAATAGGGAAAATCAATCTGATCCAGATAAGCAGGAAATTTTACTCCCTTTACTTCTATCATCACCATTTTTTCGTTCACAATGTCTATTACTTTGCCTTCTTCGTTGGTATGCAGTACAATTATTTTGTCGCCTGTTTGGTATTTCATCTTATATCGTGTTCATCTTGCTTTTAAAAGATGCAAAGTTATGCTTAGGAGGCTGTTATTGGTAAGCCTGTTAAAAGTTAAATTTCATTTGGTTGATATGGGCTAAAAAAATTAAAGGTTCACCAGTTTTTAAAGCTGGTAAACCTTTGAAAAATAGTTGATAAAAGTTGATTATTGGTATGCCGTACAAGGGAGTGACACAACAGTGCTCAATAAAGATCCAATGCAGGTCTCAAAAAAAATCACGAAGCTAATTTACTATTTCTATAGCCGTACAAAAGGTAAATAATTAAGCCTATAAAAAGCCAGCTTGCAAACCAGGCCCAGTTCCTGGAAGTCATGGCGGTAAGGAGATACATGCAGGTGGTTAATCCCAGCAATGGTATCAGCGAATACTTTTTTATAAAAGCCAGTATGCTGATGAAGAAACAAATAATCCAGAATATGATGGTGGATGCGTTGAGTGTTTGCTTGGCTGTTAAAGCAGCATCCAGGTTGTTTTGCAAGATAGCTGGTTTGGAAATATCCAACCCTGCAACGGCAGCTTTAGCTTCTGCGTCGGTTAAATGAAAAGTGGATATTTCATTGAAATAATTGTGATTGAACAGATACAATAGTAACAGGCTGCCAATGATGATTAGTGGGAATATAAATTGCCCGTTGATAAACGGAATATGGAATTTCCCGGCTTCTTTTTCCCGCCTTGGAATTAGTAATACGCCACCGCATACCAGTACAAATGCAAACAGGGTGGCAATGCTGGTAAAATCGAGGACAAATGTTTTATCGGTAAAAAAAATGGGTACGCCCACAACAAATCCGGTCACTATTGTTGAGAAAGATGGGGTGCGGTATTTTGGGTGAATCTTTTGAAAAACGGGTGGCAGCAAGCCATCCCTGCTCATGCTGAGCCATATACGTGGCTGACCCATTTGAAAAACCAGCAGTACACTCGTCATGGCAACAACGGCTGCAATCGCTACAAAAAACTGCATCCACCCTACGTTTAAGTTTTGCTTTTCAAAAATAAATGCCAGTGGATCTCCAACGCCTTCAAAGCCGTGGTAGTTAACAGCGCCTGTAAGTACAAGGGTAAGCAGTATGTACACAATGGTGCAAATGACCAACGATAAAATCATACCCCTTGGTAAATCCCGTTGTGGGTTTTTACTCTCTTCGGCTAACACACTCACCGCATCAAACCCAATGTAGGCAAAGAACACGCCGCTAACGGCCGCCATTACGCCGCTAAAGCCATTGGGCATAAAAGATCGTACACCCAGGTCGTTGGCTGGCGTCCAATTGCCGGTAAGTCCGTTGGAAAAAACCAAAAAGCCACCCACCAATATTACCAATGCCACCACAATCATCTTTAAAATTACCATCACATTGCTAAAGTTGCGGCTCTCTTTAATGCCCCTGTACACCAACGCAGTTATCAGCAAATTGATTACAATGGCAGGCAAATCGAAAATGATGTGTAATCCTCCAATGATGGGAGCTTTGTTCCATGCTTCGTGTACATCAGCGTTGGTACTGCCGGCATTCAGTGCATGTTTTACTTCCATATAACTGGTGCTTAAATACTCCGGTAAATGAATGTTTATTTTTTGTAAGAAGGAAGTAAAATAATCGCTCCAACTGTAGGCTACATATATATTGCCGATAGAATATTCCATGATTAAAGCCCATCCAATCATCCAGGCAAATAATTCACCAAACGAAGCGTAGGCGTAGGTATAAGCGCTGCCGGCAACAGGAATACGACTTGCAAATTCAGAATAACAAAATGCAGTAAAGGCACAGGCGATTGCTGTAATTACAAACAAAATAACTACGCCCGGTCCGCCATGAAATACGGCTCCGCCCAGGCTGCTGAAGCTACCTGCGCCCAATATAGCAGCAATGCCAAAAAAGGTTAAATCTTTAAGGGTAAGCACTCTTTTTAATCCGCCGCCACCATGTGTATCATCGCTTCCTTCTGCTAAAATATTGGAGATCTTCTTTGTTCTGAATAAAGAATTAGACATGTCAGGATTGGTTTAATAAAAAAGGAAATTAACGAAATTATTTTTAGTTGCAGAAAAAACGCTTTTGAAGGAAATGTTTTACAGTACACGACTTAATGAAATCGAATTTCAGTATTTGGTACGCAACTGAGGGAACGATAAATTTTTCTCTTTTCGTATAATTATTGAGATAAGTAATCCAACGAGGTTTTAATTACTTCATACACTTTATGCAGCTCATCATCGGTAATACAATAAGGCGGCATTACATAAACAATATTGCCCAACGGACGAAGAAATAATCCGTTACTCATGAAATATTGATATGCCGCCGTTTGAATGCTGTTGAAGTAAGAACTGTTTTCTGCAGTATTTAATTCTATGGCGAGAATGGTGCCTCGCTGCCTTATTTCTTTTATAAAAATATGCTTTTCGATATTGCGGGCAAATGCAGCATGCCTTGTTGAAATATGTTGAATTTGTTGCTGGCATTTGTCTGCTATCAATAGTTCCATACTTGCATTGGCTGCAGCGCAGGCCAACGGGTTAGCTGTATAGGAATGGCCATGGAAGAAGGTTTTAGCTGTATCATCTGCATAAAACGCAACAAAAATTTGTTGGGTGCAAACGGTAACACCGAGGGGCATAAAACCACCGGTAATACCTTTTGATAAACAAATAATATCCGGTTGCTGTTTAAGGTATTCAATGGCAAAGTTTTTTCCGGTTCTGCCAAAGCCAGTCATTACTTCATCGGCAATGCATAGGATATTTTTCGCTTTGATAATGGTTAACAGTTCGTCCATATGAGCCGGCTCATACATCAGCATACCGGCAGCGCCTTGTACCAACGGCTCAAAAATAAACGCCGCTACATCATCATTGGCAGCAATGGCAGCCACTTGCAATTTTAGTGCTGCTATATTTTCATTTGTTGGAATGGGAATATGTATTACCTCAAACAGGTAGTTGTTGAATGCCGCATTAAAGGCATTTCGTTCTGCCACACTCATGGCGCCAAACGTATCGCCATGGTAAGCATTTTCAAAAGCAATTATTTTTGTTTTATGGTTGATGCCCTGGTTGTGCCAATATTGAATAGCCATTTTTAAAGCCACTTCCACACAGGTACTACCATCATCCGAAAAAAATACTTTGGCAAAATGATCTGGCAAAATACTGATGAGTGTTTTAGCCAGGTCTATGGCAGGTGTATGAGTGAAGCCGGCAAATATTACATGCTCTAAGGTTTGCGCCTGCGCTGCAATTTTACCTGCAATGAATTCGTTGCAATGCCCGTGTATATTTACCCACCACGAAGCAATTGCATCAATATATTCCGTTCCATCTTCTGCATACAGTGTGCAATCTTTTGCCCTGCTGATTTGCACCGGCGGGGCAGCTGTTTTCATTTGTGTAAATGGATGCCAGATGTATTTTGTTGCTTCGTTGTTTAGCATTTAATGGTAGTGTTTGAAGCGAATGTAGCTATTGTGACAGCATCTGTTTGCTCAAATTGCGGAATAGAAAACAGCAGTGGAAGCCGGGTATGTTGCAGGATAAATTCCCGTGATGAAGGAACGACTTCACCACTAAATACGAGTCCTTTAATTGGGATATTCCTTTGCTGTAAGGCAGCCACCGTTAGTAAAGTGTGATTGATGCTGCCCAGGTAATTATTGGATACCAATATTACTGGTAGTTGGAGGTACGCCATTAAATCGATGTTTAATAAATTTACGGCTAACGGACTCATAATGCCGCCTGCTGTTTCTACTACAACAGGATTGCTAGATACTGGTAAGATGAAATCTTCTTTTGCTATGTGGATTCCATCTATTTCCGCAGCTTTATGTGGAGACATGGGCGATTGAAGCCGGTATCTTTCCGGATGAATACGGCATTGGTTGTTTGTGACGTTTCGTTTGATGAAGATGCTATCCGAATTATCTAAATCACCCGCCTGCACAGGTTTCCAGTAATCGTATCCCAATGCGTGGCAAATAACTGCCGAGCAGATTGTTTTGCCAATACCGGTGTGAATGCCTGCTATAATAATGCTCATGAAATGTATTTCCAAATTATTGTTGTCCGAGATAATTTTTTAAAATGCGGGTGATTTTTAGGCTACCCTTTATCATCTTTACAGCTGCCACATCATTAAGAATGATTCGGACAAATCTACAGATTTTGTAGGACAGCCTATTTCCTCTAAGCTATTTTCTTTATTTGATCAGCCTAGTATACGGGAAACCATAACGGACCACAATGCTAATTACTGTTATGAAAAGCTTTTTTGTGAGATCACTTTGTAAGTTTGCTAGACGGCGTGTATACACATTGCGCCTCTTTGCATGACTGGCAGTATTGGCTTGAGATGCTATAAAACTCAAACAATATTTTCAGGATTATTACAATTAAAAAGGGGGAGTTTCAAATAGATGAAACTCCCCCTTTTTAATTGTAACTTTTATCGTAACAAAAAATTTGTTAGCGCAACATAATGCTTGTTATTTTGTGCATTTTTCCAAATTCTGTAAACTGTTGGATAATTTGTTCCGGTGGGTGCAAAAAGAGTTGGTTGAGGAAATGGTTTAACTACACTTGCACCAGAAAGCATGAAAGCTCTGGTAATCATTGGTTCTAAAAAAATTACTTTGCCATTATTTGCGCCGTAAACAAAAGTGTGCGTAAACGGCATAAATGTTGGCGGTAATTCTGGTGAACTAGGATCAAGCCAATGGGTGCCCATTTGCGGAACCGTTCCAGCTTCTATTACATACGATGCTGGCAAATATCCTGAAGGAGGTACAGGGCCTGGCACTGGACCTATAGCAGCTTGTTCTGCCACAGATATTTTATAGAAATGCATATCAAAATGAGGAATATTATAAATACCAACAGGCTCGTGACCATTGGGCTCCCAATTAACAACAATATGATCAAATGGAGTAGAAGAAATTGCCTTTGGATGAAGTTTTAAAACGAAAGTTCCCGCTGCATGATTTTCAGGATCCATTGGCAATTCGTCAAATGATTTTTGCGTAAATACAATTCCTATGGCAATAGGTTTTTTATCGCATTTGTTAATATTAATCCATGAGCGGATATGGCCATTTCCCATTTGAACCTGCGGACCGTAAAACGTGTTGCAATTTGAGTGCTCTTGCCGACCAGCCAAATTCCCTGCCGACATAGAACCATCATCGGGCACAACAATGTTTTCTGATTCTGTAACAGTTGCATCTTCCTGCAAAACAGGCTCCTGCTTTTCTTTTTGGCAAGCTGTAAAAAATAAAAATACCACTGAAAGCAACAGAACAAAGCGTACATTAACTACCTTTTTCATAATTTGATTTTGAGGGGTTAAAAAATAATTATACTACAATCAATAAATACATTTTTTTGAGGAGGATTTCGTTCCTGCCCACTCAGAATTTAGAAATTCAAAAAAATAAGTTGGATATTGGAATAAACTCGAATCTCGATTTTGTGGAATAAACTTGAGATTTTATAAATATCAGGACTAAGGATGTTCAATTTTAAATGAACAATTTAAACTGAGCAGCAAAATAGAAAAGATAAATAGAAGATGCAATACCTTTTTTAATATTATTTTCAATTTTGAGGATTCTGAAAAAAATATATAGTAAAAAATTAGAGAAAAATTGAATTTACAATTGAATATACCAGCCCGTCTATCTGTTCTTTTGTATTAAAAGAATGAATACAAATCCGTATCCGCTCTTTACCAACCGGTACAGTTGGGGAAAGGATGGGTCTTACAAAAAAGCCATTTTCAATAAGATGATTGGCCAATGCTTTAGTCGCAAAATTATCTCCCACCATAATCCCCTGGATGGGGGAGTGGCTGTCGATAAAAGTAATATCCTTATTTACAGCGATGGCCTCCCGGAAGTAATCTACCAACGCATGCAATGCCTTTCGTTTGCCAGAGGGCAATAATTGATAAGCCAATTGAATTTGTAAATAATTGTGTGGAGGCAAGGCTGTGGTGTAAATAAAAGATCTTGCGTGGTTGATTAAAAAATTTCGTAGCACCTTGCTTCCGGTGATGGCAGCACCATGCAGCCCTATTGCTTTTCCGAATGTATGGATGCAGGCGTATACTTCGTTTTCTAATCGGTATTGGCATACCAGTCCATTGCCTTTATCGCCATATAGTCCGGTGGCATGTGCTTCATCTACTATCAGTAATGCATTATTTTTTTTACAGAGTTCCGCCATTTCAATTAAGGGAGCTGCGTCGCCATCCATAGAATATATCGATTCTACAATCACTATTTTTTTACCTGTTGCCAGTTGCAGTTTCTTTTCAAGATCGGCAAGGTCGTTGTGCTTAAAACGCAGGCGGTTTGCATAGCTAAGGCGCATGCCATCTATAATGCTGGCATGAATAAATTCGTCAGAAATGAAGGTGTCGCCTTTGGCAGCAATGCAGCTAAACAAGCCCACATTGGCCATGTAGCCGGTATTAAAAATAAGGGCTGCTTCCCTGTTGTGAAAGGTAGCAATCAGTTGTTCGGTTTCTTCTGCCAATAATGAGTTGCCGGTGATGGATCGGGAGCCGGTTGCACCCGAGGTTAATGAATGTTCCCCATCAATAGTTAACAAACCTGATTGTGCAAAACCAAGGTAATCGTTCGAGCTAAAATCGATGGCATTATTGCTATGAACCAGCGTCCGCAGGGTGCCTGTCGCTGTTTTATCATCCAGTTTTTGCTGCAGGTAGTGATCGAAAAGTTCGTTGGTGGAGGTTAGTTTCAATGCTCGTAATTGTATTAAAGTTTACAACTTTTTACAACTTGTAAACTTTGTATTAATGATGAAAACTTTTTTACAATGTAAGTAATGATAAAATTACACAATCGCTTCCATCGTTTCAGTATTAATAACTACATCTTTAAAAGCCTTTCGTGGTGTAAGTCCCAGCTGTTTAAACATCTGGATGTCTGTATCAAAATCGGGGTTGGGCGTTGTAAGTAATTTTTCGCCGGCAAAAATAGAATTGGCGCCTGCCATAAAACACATGGCTTGTTCTGCTATGCTCATTTCATTTCTTCCTGCAGATAAACGCACTACACTTTTGGGCATAATTATTCTTGCGGTTGCAATCATGCGGATCATTTCATCAATACTAACCCGCTGGTTGTTTTCCATTGGTGTGCCTTGTACGGGTACCAATGCATTGATGGGGACCGAATCGGGGTGTTGTTCCATAGTTGAAAGGGTGTGTAACATTTTTACCCGGTCTTCATCGGTTTCTCCCAGGCCAACAATACCACCGCAGCATACGCTGAGTTTGGCTTTGCGTACGTTGTTCAAAGTATTGATTCTGTCGTCGAAAGTTCGGGTGGTGATAATATTTTCGTAGTTGTCGCTGCTGGTATCTATGTTGTGGTTATAGGCAAAGCAACCGGCTGCTTTCAGTCTTTCTGCCTGATCGTACGTAAGCATGCCTAAGGTGCAACATACTTCCAGCCCCATATCGTTTACTTCACTCACCATTTCCAGCACCCTGTCAAAATCTTTGTTGTCTCTAACCTCCCGCCAGGCTGCGCCCATGCAAAGCCTGCTGGCACCGTTTGCTTTTGCAACAGCTGCCCTTGCTTTTACTTTTTCAACTGTCATTAAAGGTTCTACTTCTATATCGGTTTGGTAACGGGCAGCCTGCGGACAATAAGCACAATCCTCTTTGCAGCCGCCGGTTTTAATAGAAATAAGGCTGCTGATCTGCACCTCTGCATAAGCTTTATTTTCCCGGTGAACGGTTGCTGCTTCGTACATCAAATCCAGCAAAGGCTTATTGAATATGTTGGTTATCTCGGATAAAGTCCAGTCGTTTCTAACAGTCATGTAAATTGTTTAAAATGATTGCTGCAAATATATTGGTTCAACCAAAAGAAACAACAATTTACTTAATGCAGCATTGCTCTTTCAGAATTTTATTACTGTTGAGAAGTTAATTAGTTAATTCAACTACCATTAAATAAGTACGATTTCCTAATGCTACTGCTACCTAAGTTCTCCCTTTGGGGGACAGGGGGCTTTTTGGGACAGAGAGCTAATAAGATTCTGACTCATTCGGAAAATCCCTACTTTTTACATCTTTAATGTATTGCTTGATAGCAACCGTTATTTGTTCATCCAGGTTTAAATACCTGCGGAGAAATCTTGGTTTAAATTCCGTGTTGATGCCCAACATATCGTGCATTACCAATACCTGTCCGTCGCAATCGCCACCAGCGCCAATACCAATGGTGGGGATGGTTAAACTTTCAGAAACTTCCTTTGCCAGCTCTGCAGGAATTTTCTCCAGTACAATGGCAAAGCAACCTGCTTCCTGTAAAAGCAAAGCGTCTTTGCGTAATTTGTTGGCCTCAATTTCATCGGTTGCTCTTACTACATAAGTACCGAATTTATTGATGCTTTGAGGCGTAAGGCCGAGATGGCCCATTACAGGGATGCCGGCGCTTACAATCTTTTTTACAGAGTCAATTACTTCTTCGCCGCCTTCCAGCTTTACGGTGTGGCCGCCGCTTTCCTTCATTATTTTGATGGCAGAAGCCAGTGCAATTTCAGAATTGGATTGATAATAGCCAAACGGGATATCTACCACAATCAGTGATCTTTCCCGTGCCCGTACCACACTTTGTGCATGGTAAATCATCTGATCGAGTGTGATGGGAAGTGTAGTTGCATGACCTGCCATCACATTGCTTGCACTATCGCCTACCAAAATAATGTCGATGCCGGCTGCATCAAACAAGGTTGCAAAAGAAAAATCATAGGCTGTTATCATGGAGATTTTTTCTCCGGCCAGTTTCATTTTCTGAATTGTGTTGGTGGTTACTTTTTTGAGTTCTTTTTCTGGCGACATGCTGAGATCCGTGGTTTAAAAAATTGAAAATAAAGAAATCCTGTATTTCAATAGCTAAGTGGAGTTGGCCCTGCATTAGAAAAAAACAAATCCTTGAAGCGATTTAAGTTGTAAATGTATAAAAGAATTTGGTTATTAGGTTAGCTTATCATTGGTGGGGCATAGTATTGCTTTTACAGTGGTATTGCAGCGGCTGGTAGGGGTGGCTTTGAACCGCCAAGTGTAAACCAATCAAAGCTCCATAATGCCAAGACATGTTTTGAGCCACCTGGTATATGTATATATTTCCTGTAATCAATTTGCAGCGATTGCCAATTGTTGTCACTTCCCAAAAAAGTATAAATTGGCCTGGAAGTGACACCTGCGTAAGAACTATTGGTTGGGTTTATCTGGTTCTTTCTGGCATCATACAACACCCGGAATATAAGGCCAACAGCGGTTTCAGTTGCATTGCTGCCATATTTTTGCAAAGAACTTTTACACATGGCGGGGTATCAACTTTTACACGGCATCATTAAAAAAGAATTTATTTATCATATAAATCTGTTTGTTTTACTATTTACTTAATAGCCCCGTCTTCTTTAATAATTTCCTGTTTTCAGTTCTGTGAATCAACTTAAATACCAAGGCATATATTACCGGTAGTAACAATAGTGTAAGAATGGTAGAAGTGATTAATCCACCAATTACTACAATAGCTAACGGCTTCTGCGTTTCGCTGCCAATACCATGACTGATAGCAGCTGGCAATAGGCCGATCATGGCCATAAGGGCCGTCATTACCACGGGCCGTACCCTGCTGATAACGCCTTCCTTGATGGCTTCATCTAAAGGCATGCGGCTTTCCAGGTTCTTTTTAAATACGCTGATGAGTATCACCCCGTTTTGAATACACACCCCAAACAAAGCAATAAACCCAATACCTGCGCTGATGCTGAAATTGATGCCGGTGATGTGGAGGGCAAGGATACCGCCTATCAATGCAAAAGGTACATTCATGATGGTGAGTATGGCATCTTTGGCATTACCAAATGTTACGAACAGGATAAGGAATATAGCCAGAAAACAAATGGGTACCACCTGCCCCAATGTTTTAGTTGCCCGCTGCTGGTTTTCAAATTCTCCATTCCATGTAGTGCTATATCCTTTTGGCAGGTGGATGGCAGCACCTACTTTTTGTTGTGCTTCGGCAACGGTGCTGCCAAGATCTCTGCCCCGTACAGAAAACTTTACTGTGATGTAACGGGAATTATTATCCCTGTAAATAAATGCCGGACCTGTAAGCGTAACGATCGTGGCGATTTCTTTTAAAGGAACTTTGGAGCCATCCAATGTGGGCACCATCAGGTTATCGATTGCATCTTCTGTGTTTCTGTATTGCTCCTGGTAGCGTACTCTAATATCAAATTTTCGCTCCCCTTCAAATAATTGCGTAGCTGCTTTACCACCGATGGCCATTTCAATCACCGCATTGGCATCGGCAGTGCTTACACCATACAGCGCCATCTTCTGCTGATTGAGTTGAATCCTGAATTCAGGCTGGCCAAGGTTGCGAATGATACCAAGATCTTCAACGCCTTTAATATCTTTTATTACATTGAAAACTTGGTTGGCCGTGCTGTCCAATACATTAAAATCGTGGCCAAATATTTTTACAGCCAGGGCGGCAGGCACGCCTGCGATTGCTTCTGAAACATTGTCCCTGATGGGTTGGGAGTAGTTAAACACTACGCCGGGAAAAACTTTCAGCTTTTCGTCCATTTCATTTACCACGCCATCATAGGTAATTTTTCTTTTCCATTCTTTTTCCGGAGCAAGGTCAACAGCTATCTGTACATTAAAAAAACCTTTGGGGTCGGTGCCATCATTGGTACGGCCTATCTGCACCATGGTATGCCGTACTTCGGGGAAGGTTCTTATTTGTGCATCAATTTTTACGGATATGCTGTCTGCTTCATCTAAGGAAACACTACGGGGCAATTCTGCTGTAATCCATAAAGCGCCTTCATTTAATTGTGGCAAAAATTCTGACCCTAAAAATTTAAAGGAGAAAAACGAAAGCAGCATTACAATGAAAGCTATCAGCACACTTTTCTTTTGATTGCGGTACACAATCGTAAACAAACGTTCTACCCCTTTTTCAAAAAAGATAACAATGGGGTTGTGTTTTTCCCGTACGTTTTTACGCAGCAGTATGCTGGATAGGGCAGGCACCAGCGTTAGCGTAAATATTAGTGCGCCAAGCAATGCAAAGCCAAGTGTATAAGCCAGTGGCGAAAACATTTTACCTTCTACTTTTCTAAAAGCAAATATGGGTACCAGGCAGGTAAGGATGATTAGTTTTGAAAAGAAAATGGCTTTACCCATTTCTGCACCTTTGGTTTTAAACAAGCCCAGCTTAGCCAGTTTATTAAATTTTTCCATGCCAACTTCTCTTGCCTTTTTATCTAAGGCTACAAACAAACCTTCCACCATCACCACGGCACCATCAATGATTATCCCAAAATCTACTGCGCCCATGCTTAGGAGGTTGGCATTCATCCCTTTTATCCGCATACAAATAAATGCAAATAATAATGACAATGGAATGATGATACTAACAGTAAGCGTGGTACGCCAGTCTGCCATAAAAATTAATACAATCAATGTTACCAGAATGATGCCTTCCAGCAGATTGTGTATCACCGTTTCTGTTGCAAAATCCATCAGTATAGTACGGTCGTAAAAGGGAACAATTTGTACATCGGTTGGCAGTATGTTGTTATTAAGATCGTCTATTTTTTTGTGCAGGGTTGCCAACACTTCAGAAGGGTTTTCTCCCTTTCGCATTACGATAATACCCTCCACCTGGTTGGCAACACCGTCTTTACGCACTGATCCCAATGGAGGCTTACTGCTCTCTACAATGGCGGCTACATTTTTTACCAGCAGCGGCACTCCATTTGCTTTATTGATGATTACGTTATTGATCTCATCAATATTGTTCAATACTCCAATGCCTCTTACCACATAAGCCTGCCCGTTACGCTCAATTACATCGCCACCTACATTGATATTGCTTTTGGCAATGGCATTGTACACGTCTAAGCTGGAAAGATTGTATTTAACCAGCAGCTCAGGATTTACACTTACTTCAAATGTTTTTTCTTTTCCGCCAAAAGTGTTTACATCTGCCACGCCGGGTACACTTTTAAATTGCCTGTCAAGCACCCAATCCTGTATGGCAGTTAGTTCTCTTATGCCCACCGTACTGCTCTGCAGTGTGTAGCGATAAATTTCTCCGGTAGGGCCGTAGGGAGGTTGTACCTCTGGCCTTATGCCATCCGGCAAGTCTGCATTGATAATGCGGCTCATCACCTGCTGGCGGGCAAAGGCATCATCTACATCGTCATCAAATATCAGCGTTACATAACTCAATCCAAAAGATGAATTGGTACGAAGGTTGATCTTTTTTTGTACGCTGTTCAATTCAGTTTCCAGTGGAATGGTGATAAACTTTTCTACCTCTTCTGCACTGCGGCCAGGCCATTGGGTAATGATGATGATCTGCGTATTGGTAACATCCGGAAAGGTTTCGATAGGCGTTTCTTTATATGCCCACACACCCAGCACCACCAACACTGCGGTTAAGAAAAAAACAAAATATCGATGGCGTAAAGAAAAGTGAATGATATTTTTTATAAACTTGTTCATGTTGTTGCTGTTAAAATATAAGAGGAATTTCCAGGCCTGTTTAATTTTTAACAGGACTGCTATTGCTGATATCCTGTAGCTTTTTGTAAATGAGGATCTGGTTCCTTGTAATTACTTTTTCCCCTGCTTGTAATCCTGTACTAACGTAAGCGTATCCATTGGCCGTTTTTAAAAGGGAGATCTGGCGTATGGCTGACTCGTTATTATTTACATACACAATCACAAATGATTTTTGATTGTCGTTGATGATGGCGCTTGCTGGTACAGCCAGCATTTGCTTTGTTTCCTTATTACTGATGGCAACGTTTGCAAACATTTCAGGCTTTAAAGTACCATTTGGATTGGGCAAAACAATTTTGATCTTCATCACTTTTGTTATCGGATCAAGCACCTCGTTTACTTTATCTACCCTGCCGGTAAATATGCTATCCTGATAAGCCAGGGTGGTAACAAGTGCTGTGTATCCCTGCTTTACTTTTGAAATATCGGTTTCATACACATTGGCCCAAATCCATACATCGCTGATGTCGCCAATGGTAAACATATTGCTGTTGTTATCATTGCGGATAAAGTTGCCGGTGTTAATTAATTTTTCTACCACATAGCCACTCCTTGGAGCGGTTACCAGGTAAGTACCGTTTGCCGTAGTTCTACCACCGCCATTAATCTGTATTTGTTCACGTATTTTATTGGCAGTGGCAACCGCTTTGCTGTAGGTTTCTTTTGCTTCAATATATTCTTTCTCACTGCTGATGCCATTTTTGTATAAGTGCTCTGCATTATCCATACCTCTTTTAGCAATCACTACATCATTACCCGTAATAGATAAGTCTGAATAATTACCAGCTATATCTGCACTTTTTATAGTGGCCAATGTTTGCCCTGCTTTTACATAATCGCCAATGCTTGCGTTTACATTAAGCACCTGTCCGCTACTAAATGGATATACTTTCACTACTTTGTTTTCATCAAAACTTACTTCGCCGCTCAGCTTTACTTCATCATCTATGTTGCGAAGCTGCACACTGTCTATGGATAATAGTTTCATGGTACTATCGCTAATCAACGGTTGTTTGACATTGCTAACAGGCGCTGCATCTTTGCTGCTACAAGACAGCAGCAGTATCGCTGTAAAAAAAAATATTGAAATGGAAAAGCTATGTTTCATGATGAGTAAATTAGAGTTTGATAATATTTTGGCTGGTGGTAAAATTGAGTTCTGCTGCGGCGTTGCGCTGGTTGGTTACCTGCTGCCATTGTTTAATACGGGTATCTCTGTAGGCATCAAAAAAATCTATAAATTCTGTTAAGCCTACTTCCCGTTTGCGGTAACTGTCCGTCATGTTTTTCATAATCACATCATAGTTATCCTGCAACTGGCTGTTGGTACTATTAAGCATTGCCGTGGCATTGTTTAATTTTTGCCATGCGGCAAACACTTCTTTATTTACCTGGCTTTTTACTTGCTGCACTACTGTCCCACTTTGTTTATATGCAAACTGGGCGGCGGCAATATTACCTTTATTTTTATTGAAAATATTTATGGGCAAAGAAATACCAAGCCCATACAAATTTCTTATGTAACTGCTGTTTTGGTCGTACTCCAAACCAACCGTTACATCTGGTTTTGCCAATGCTTTTTGGTAGGCGATGTTATGTTGCTGAAAGATGGATTGCGTTGTTGCGAAAGAAAGATCCGGCCTGTTATGTAAGGCGGTATCCTGCAGGTTGGTGATGACTAAATCATCTACTTGTTGGTTGATGAAGGATTGGCCTGCATCTGCCAGTACCCAAACATTGTCATTCAGTTGAAGCAATTGAGCAATTTCTTTTTGCAGGTCAATTTGCTGGCGTTGGTTATCGCTATAATCGCTCTGCATGGAGAATAACAATGCTTTTATGCGGATATTTTCCTTTTGCGAAATATCACCCAGTTGTAGCATTTGATCCATGCCCTTCACCAGTGTTTGCATGGTTTGCATTTCGCTTGAATAAATAGATGCTATATTTTGCAATTGGGCTAAACCATTCAGGTCGGTAGTAAGCACATATTTTAGGTTACGCATTACATCATTAAATTGAGCTTGTGCACCCATTACATTATCCTGTGCCAGTTGTGTTTGCTTTTTTATTTTTCCTGCGGTACGAATTAATTGTTGCACCTGTATGTAAACCTGTCCATACTGCTGACCGTTTACGGTAGTATGGCGAAAAAATTTTCCGTCATAAATGTTTTGGTCGGTATTCAATACCGGGTTATCCCAAACTTTTGATTGTTGTACCAGCGCTTTGTTGATATCAACATTGTATTGATTTGCAAGAAGGGTTAAATTTTTTTGCAAAAATATTTCTTCGGCTTTCGGAATGGAGAGGTGCAAAGTATCGGTTGGTACTTGCTGTGCTGCTAACCAACCGGGAACATTAATGAAGAGGACTAATATTAATTTTTTATAAATAAAATCCTGAATAAATTTCGGGTTCATTTGCATTGGGTTAGTGTGGTGTAAAATTGCAAGTAATCAAATGGTAATTAAAGCCTCAGTCGTTGAATTGGCAAAAGCTGTCGGTGAGATTAGTTGTTTATAATGATTATACCAATTGAAACACCGATAGCCCTTTTGGGGCTATCGGTGTTTAGGAAAAAACATTTTTATTAAAAATTATACTTAATACCAAACTGGCCCTGGCAGCGGCTGCTTAAGGGATCAACAGTATAATAATGGTTATCTAAACCTGTTGGCTTAATAAAATTATAGGTAGGTAAGTAACCGGACGAAGGTTTTGCTACAGCAACCCCATTGGCATCTTTTGCAAAGGTTAGCAGGTTAGCCGTGTAATTATTTACATTGGTTACAAAATATACATGCCCCCAGTTATTGTTTATCAGGTTCAGTACATTAAACACATCAAGGCTTAGCTGTAATGAATGAGTATTGCTTTTGCCAAATTTAAATTCATGCATCAGTTTTAAATCAAGTTCGCTGTTCCATGGTGTACGCAAACCATTTCTTTCGGCGTACTTGCCCCTGCGGCTGTTTAAATATTTATCGCCGCTGATGAAACTGTTTAAATCAGTCCATTGCTGAGCTGCTGTATAAGTTTGCCCATTCAATGTGTAATCAGCCAGGCGAATGTCGTTCTGGTCTTTTGGAATATAGGGCAGGTTGCCATTGGATGCATTTCCAAAAGGAGTTCCTGTAGCGGTATAAATTACAGAATAGGGGCTGCCCGATTGTGCAGAGAAGAAAAAGGCCAGTGATGTGCTGTTTGTTTTATTCCACAAAATATTATTACTGAAAGTAGCAACTACCCGGTGCCGCAAATCAAAATTAGAGTAAGCCAACTGAGGATTATTTGGTGTAACAGCAGGGTTCAGCTCAAAATTGGATTGAAAAGAATTACGGATACCATTGCTCACATCTTTGCTCATGCCATAGGTGTAGGCTACACTCCAGTTGGTATTTAACTGATGGTTGGCCAGTTTGATATTGTTAGCTGTTTTGTTCAATTGCACTGTAAGGTTGTATCGGTAACCCTGTTTGGTATTGCTCAATAAATAAATATTGGAATACTGGCTGTTTAATTTTCCGCCAACATACACCGGCGATTGAGTGGGGCCGGATGTGAAGTACTGTACACTGTCTTTAATATTTATTTGCTGAAATTTTACATCGTACAATGTTTTTGTAAACAAGGCATCCAATGTTAACTTATACCCTTTTCCAAATTTAATATCAGCAGCAATGTTTGAACGCCAGACCGCAGGCATTTTAAAATGATTGTCAATCACATCCACTTCCCTTGTAGTAGCCGCATTAGCGCTGCCAAGTGCGTGTGCATTGATACTGTCTTTTAAATACAATGGGTTAATAGCCAATGGTATCACCGTGTTGCCACCAATTGTATTAGTTGCTGATGGCCGGAAGTCGATATTATTATATACACCACCCGATAACGTTTCTGCATAGCCCAACCATGCAAAAGGCATACGGCCAACAAACACTCCTGTACCACCTCTCACCACAAGGCTTTGGTCGCCTTTTACATTCCAGTTAAAGCCAATTCTTGGTGAAATTGTTGGAGTACCCAACCATTTATTGGTAAACTGATTAAAAGAGGTATTGCTGTAGGTAGTATTGGAAGTATTGTTTTTGGCGGTTGCAAAATCTTTGTCAACCGGAATTTGCTGGCCAAGAAAAGAATAGTCGAGCCGGATACCTGGCGTTATTTTAAACTTACGGTTTATAGAAATTTCATCCTGTGTATAGGCACTTAAAAGATTTGCATTAAAGGGATTGGGTGAATCATTGAATAAATCGTCTCTTGTGTTTGGGTATTTTGTACTGGTGGAATAAGCACCCCTTATACGGCTTGGTTTATCTGCCAGAAAATTAGAGAGGTTGGAATATTCCCACCGCCCATTCCAGGAGTTTACAAAACCGTAATTTATTTTATATAATTCATTGTGAGTACCAAAAGTAAATTTATGGATGCCTTTGGTGAGTGTAAGATTATCACTTAATTCGATGGTTTGTTGTTTCATATTATAGACCGATGCTTCACGCCAGGTACCTGCCCATGCTGCTCCGCCGCCAATATCCATAAAAGGCGCTAATACGCCAGGAAACTCCCGGTATTCATGTACTTTAATATAGCTTACACTAAACTGGTTGCTGAGGTTGTTGGATAATTTTGTTTTTAACTCTGCAGTAAGGTTGATGTTGTTGGTGTGTTGTGTAAAATCGGTTGAGCCAAATTGAAAATTAGTGGAAGTGCGTTCCAGGTTATTACCCCATCCGTTTGTATAAATGCCTCTTACTGTTAAAGTGTTTTTTGAGTTCAGATTAAAATCCATCCTTGCAAATAATTTATCGCTATTGGTAAAAATATTATAAGCACCCTGGTAAGCACCAGCATCATAATTATACTTTGTTTTAAGATTATTATAGATACTTGCTGCGTCTGCAAGGCTGATGGCCGAACCTGGGTCGCCTGCATTATAAAATGTTGGCTCCTGTCTTCTTGTCTGCTCAAAATTTACGATGAAAAAAGCTTTGTTTTTTACAGCAGGGCCACTCAATGTAACACCATACTGATAGTCGTGAAAATTTGACCCAATTTTTGTTTTTAACCCATCGACACTTTTGCCAACGAGTAATTGATTGCGGCCATATCCATATGCAGAGCCGTGTAAAACATTGGTGCCGCTTTTTGTTACTGCATTTACGGAACCGCCGGTAAAATTGCCCAGCTTTACATCATACGGAGAAAGTTGCACCTGCACTTCCTGTATTACATCTAAACTATAAGGATTTGTTCTTGTACCTGCACCTGCAGCACCTGATTGGCCGCCGCCGCTAACACCACCAAACGAATTGCTAAAACCAATGGCATCATTGTTTACTGCACCATCTACGGTTAGATTATTATACCGGAAATTTGTTCCGGCAAATGAATTATTATTTGATTGCGGTGTAAGCCGGGTAAAATCAGATAAGCTTCTGCCTAATGTTGGCAGTGTATTGAGTTGTGCTTTTCCAACCGAAAGTCCGCCTGTTTGTTTTTTTAAGCCTGATGTGACTGTTACTTCGCTCATGCTTTTACCATCCGCAAGAAGTATCACATCCATTTCAGGATTATTACCTAACCCAAGGTTTACGTTTTCAAATGTTTGGGGTTGTAAGCCAATGAAAGAAACACTTATGCTATAGGGGCCGCCAGGCTTTAAGTTGGGAATATTAAAGATGCCTTTTTGATTGGTTTGTGTACCCGTTTTATAGCCCGTGGGATCATGCGTTACCAATATACTTGCCCCAGCTACAGGAGCACCTTTGTTATCAGTAATAACACCGTTTAAAGTGGCTGTAGTTTCCTGTGCAAAAATGCCTGTTGCTTTAAATAAACATAGGCCTGTAAACAAGATAATGAGTGCATAATATTTTTTCATGTTGATAAATTTGACGCAAAAGTTGTATTGGCATATTAAGGTAATGTTACGTATCAGCAGCGGGGCAAATACTGTCGGTAAACAGGCAAAATGTATCGTTGGGAAAATACTTTAATAATCATCAGCAATTAAACATTTGAAAAAGCTTTGAGTGTATGCAATAAAAAAAGCTCCCGAAAAATCGGAAGCCTTAAATCCAAACCACCTGAGAACCCCTAATATCTTTAAAGAAGATTATTATAAGAATCTCCTTTTTTTATTTAGTATAAATTTTTTTGATATTGTAAACTTACACCTGCAAAAAGGATGAACAAATAACCAATAGCTGAACAGGCAAAAACTGTCGTTGGGGGAATATTATAAATCGGCAGCCTGAGTTTTAAGCAGAGCGGCCACTAAACTACTCCATCCTGTTTGATGCGATGCACCAAGGCCCTGTGCGGTATCCCCATGATAATATTCATAAAACAACAAAAGGTATTTATTTTCTGGTAAGTTATAAAACCAACTATCCCTGCCATGAACAATTCTGTTTCCATTTTCATTAATAAGAAAAGGCATCAACAATCTTTCAGACAAAGTGGATGCAATATGCTGTAGGTTAAAAACAGTTGATGAACCTGAAGGGAAGGGAAGTTGAATGCTGTCTTTATAAAAAGAATATCGCTGCTGTAAGGTTTGAATAAGTAAATAATTCAGGGGTATCCACACCGGGCCACGCCAATTACTGTTGCCGCCAAACATGCTGTTATCACTTTCGCCGGGCAGGTAACTAATGGAGTAATTGATATGATTAAATTGTAAAGAGAAGGGTTGTTGTTGATGAAATTTTGATAAAGCCCTTATGCCACCCGCAGATAAAAATTCATTTTCATCAAACATCGCAGTTAGTAATTGCAATAAACGTTCTTTAGGTATTAAGGAGATGAGCATATCCCCGGTATCATTCACTTCCTCACAAGGAAGATATTTGTTGTGTGTAATGCCATATTTTTTCACATAATCCATCCTTTTTTTAAAGTCGGGCAGTTTTTGCAGGTATTCCTTTTTAATAACAACTGCATTAAATAAAACACTCAATCCCGCAATGGAGCGTACTTTTAATGCGATGCTGTTTCCATCTGCTGTATGCAGCCTGTCGTAAAAAAAGTTGTCATCTGCATCCCACAATGTTTCGTTTAGCGAAGCAGCAATTAATACGAAGTGTTCATAAAATTTCGTAACTGCATCTTCATAACTATTATCTGTTTGTGCAATTTCTAGCGCCATTTCCATCAGGTTTAGCGCATACATACCCATCCATGCGGTAGCATCCACCTGTTCTAAATAAGTACCTGATGGTAAACTATTCCGGTCCATCACCCCAATGTTATCCAAACCTAAAAAACCACCACTAAAAATATTGTTTGCATTTTCATCTTCCCGGTTTGCCCACCAGGTAAAGTTGAGCATGAGCTTTTGAAAAATGCGTTTTAAAAAATTTATATCTCCATTGCCGTGTATTTCTTTTTCAATTTTATATACCTGCAATGCAGCCCAGGCTTGTATGGGTGGGTTTACATCGCTAAAGCTCCATTCATAAGCCGGTATCTGCCCGGCTGGGTTCATGTACCATTCCCTGCATAGTAATATCAATTGATTTTTTGCAAATACAGGATCAATCATTGCCATAGGAATACAATGAAAACATAAGTCCCATGCTGCAAACCATGGATACTCCCATTTATCGGGCATACTTAAAACATCTGCAATTTTTAAATGTTCCCACTTGGCGTTTCTGCCATAGTTTCTTTCCTGCGGTGGATTGATATTATGTGCATCCCCCTCTAACCAACGTTCAATATCATATTGATAAAACTGTTTACTCCATAATAATCCTGCAAAAGCCTGGCGTTGCATATTGGCTCTATCAGCACTGCAATTTTGTGGTAATAAATTTTTATAGAATACGTCTGCTTCTTTTTTTCTATCAGCAAATACACTATAAAAAGGTTCATCAAAAGCATATTGTAATTCTTCTTTACATATCCGGAGCTGTATACTTTCTGATTGGTGAGCAGGAATTGACAGGCTGTACATTGGAGAAAATTTGGTGCCTGAGATTTTGTTTTTTAATTGCTGGAACAACCTGCTGTTATTATTCACAACCGCATCATGGAAAGCGTCTTTTACAAAAACTGATTCATTGGCGTAACCAAAAACTTTTTCAGTATTGGTTTCGTTTTCCGTCATCAGTGTTTTATTGGTTACAGAATAATAAAAATAATATTCGCCGAGCCTGTCGTTGGTGGCCTTTACTACGCCAGCATCTTTTATGGTATTTAAAATTTCCAATACCGGTTTTTCTACATTGTCGTTAAATAACCAGCGGTTACGAAACCACAGTGTGGGTAATAAAACTATTTCAGCGGCTTCATTTGCATGATTGGTAATTTTGATATCAATGCAAATATCTTCTTCATTATTTTTTGCATATTTAATCCTTACATCAAAATATTTATTATCATTGAAAATGCCGCTATCCAATAGCTCATATTCAGGTTGTGTTTTAGGCCGGTTGCGGTTTGTTTCAATTAATTGTTGATAAGGAAAAGCCGCCTGCGGATATTTGTACAAATATTTCATGTACGAATGTGTTGGCGTATTATCCAAATAGTAATACAGCTCTTTTACATCTTCGCCATGATTGCCTTCGGCATTGGTTAAACCAAATAAACGTTCTTTTAAAATTTCATCTTTACCATTCCATAATGCAATGGCGAAACATAAATTCTGGTGCATGTCGCTGATGCCTGCAATGCCGTCTTCGCCCCAGCGATACACCCGGCTTCTCGATTGTTCATGTGTAAAATAATTCCATGCATCGCCACCGGGGCTGTAGTCTTCTCTAACCGTTCCCCATTGCCGCTCAGCAAGATATGGCCCCCATTTTTCGAGCGGCACTTCTTTTTGAGCGTTGTTATTTAATCTGTGTTGCTCCGCTGAATTATTTTTCTCTGCCATCTTATTATTATAAAAGATTATCCCCCTGTAGCAAAGCCTTCAAACACCGTCATGCCACCATCAATAAAAATACTTGCACCGGTGATATAATCACTATCATCGCTTGATAAAAAAACTGCCAGCTTTCCAATATCTTCCGGCACACCAATGCGGTTGTAAGGTATCAGGTTCATTAAACTGTTGTATGCTTCCGGGGTACTCCATGCAGCAGTATTTATGGGCGTTTTAATAGCACCCGGGCAAATACTGTTTACCCTTATTTTTTCTCTTCCATATTCCTGCGCCATTGTTTGCATCAGCATTTTAATGCCGCCTTTACTGGTGGCATAGTTGGCATGACCCGCCCATGGTATCATTTCATGCACACTGCTCATACAAATAATTTTTCCGCAGGCTACACTTCTTTCCGGTACAATTCCTCTTCGTAAAAACTCTTTAATGGCTTCCCGGGCACAAAGAAATTGGCCGGTTAAATTTATATCAATCACCAGTTGCCATTGCGCCAGCGTCATTTCATGCAGCCTGGCATCTTTTTGCAAGCCTGCATTATTTACTAAAATATCAACCGTACCAAATTGCGCAATGGTTTGCTGAAACATATTAATCACCTCACCTTCGTTACTTACATCGGCTTTTATGGCAATAGCATTGCCGCCAAATGATTTTATTTTTTCAACTACAGCATTGGCAGCATCGGGGTTAGTAACATAGTTGACTATTACGTTGGCACCTTCATTGCCCAATGCAAGGGCTACGCCCTCGCCAATGCCAGAATTAGCACCGGTAACTATTGCGGTTTGGCTTGTTAATTTTTTATCTGCCATAAAATTTATTTGTATTTTATTTTGTAAAAGAGGATGATGATTGCAAAAACAAGCGTAACTGCATTGGCAACCATAACCGGCATGTTATTGCTGAACAGCCCAAACAAAAACCACAGCAAAGTGCCGGTTGCAAAAAGTGAATACATAAATAATGATATGCCGCTTGTATTTTTTGTTTGTATTGTTTTTATAGCCTGCGGCAGAAAAGACGCAGTGGTTAAAACAGCAGCAGCAAAACCTAAAATTGTAATAGAGGCCATTGATTAATTAAGTTTATAAGTGTATTTTATTAAATGTAGATTTTAGTTGTGTTGCTAAAGCATATTAAAATCGGGTTAACAACCCCTTAACAATGGATTGAATTTTCTAAAATGGTTTCTTCATTGCTCGATCAATAGTTTACTTGATTTAGAAATAATATTGCTGAAGTTTAAAAAGATCATTCAAAATATTTGAGGAGTCATTAAACATCAACCTTAAACCATCAAAACGATAGAACATATTAGCTGGACAATTCGTTTATTTTTGGTATGCTAAACAGCCTTTCTCTTAAAAAGGGTATATAGTTGATAGCCCTCTGTTATGTAGTCTTTTTTACCGGATTCCTCTGCTACAATATTTTGTTCCTGGCTGGTATCGGTTGCAAACACTTCATCTGGGGAGTAGTACCCAAATGCAGGAAAATTTTCTTGAACAGATTCTTTAATGGTAAATAAAATACCAATTTCGTGTTCGTTAGTTACACCTTTTTTTACTGCAAGCTGTTGAATTAACTGTTGCATAGATTTTAATTTTATAGTTTTAAATACCTGTTTGACTGGTCTCAAAACGCTAGTTCAAGCTATGCCCTTTAGGGCAAGGCTTTAGCTTCTACAAATCTAACGTAATTTTAGAGTATGGAAAATGTACGAAAGGGTAGTCACACTATCCATCAATTGCACGTTCATTTGGT
>JANYCA010000146.1 GCA_025360525.1 Chitinophagaceae bacterium
AAACTAAAAAAGCCAGTCAGCCTTCACTTTTTCCAAAGTAAGGTAGGAGGTCTGCTTTTAAATAAATACACACAACATAGCAAAATCAATACTTTCAGACGAAAAAAATTAGATTCCTGATTTTAGTCGGTTGATAGTGATTAAATATATTAAAAAAAGAATGACTATCCGGAATTAAGTGCAAACTAATTTAATTAGCATATATTTGCTAATAAAATTAGATAAAATGAAAATAGACAATTTCTTTACCTTCTATTCAACAGAGGATAGTTGTAAGTTATATTTCAAGCAGCAAAGGGAAGCTGCTGGTGTTATTTGTAGAAAATGTGGGTGTGCTGCTCATTACTGGATAGAAAGGATGGCAGTGTAAAAAATGCAGGCATTCCACAACGTTGAAATGTGATACAGTAATGGAAAATTCAAATCTTGGCTACAGGGTATGGTTATGGTCGCTTTACTTTATGAGCCTTACCAAGAAAGGGTTATCGGCACTTAATTCCGCTCGGAGTTTCCCCTTAAAAATCACCCACACTATAAATTAAAGTATTCCCAGGCGGGTTTCCGTGCAGCGGCAATGTGCTTTGCAGAACCCGCCGCAATTCGCCAGAGTACTTAAATTATTCACTGCACATAAGTTCGGTAGGAAAGTATTTATCTTCATCGTATGCCAGTAAAATGTAAAATACCATACGATAGCGGTCATTTCTTTATCACATTTACCTGTTTCAATTGGCTGCAGTTAATTGACATAACCAATAGCCACAATATGATTTATAACTGGTTTGAATATTTAAAACAACAAGGGCACTTTATTACGGGGTATGTTATTGTGCCCAATCATGTGCATGCCACTATCGCATTTAGAAAAACAAAAAAAGGCATCAACACAATAGTAGGAAATGGTAAAAGATTTATTGGTTACGAAATAATAAAGCGTTTGAAAATGCAAGGCAAAAACGATTTGTTACTGCAACTCGAAAATGCTGTAAATAACAGCGATAAAAACAAAGGTAAGTTACATGAATTATGGGAAGATAGTTTTGACTGGAAAGACGGCATTTTATTGCTGCCCGGCAGCACCTGTACCACACCACTATTGGCTTTTACATAATTAAACTGCTCATCTAAAAATATCCAGTTAAGGTATGCCTTTATTCCGCTCCGAGTCCCTTCCAAATTTAGAAGTTCCCAGCCCAGTCTCCAGTACTAGCCTTGTAGCAAGGCCGTTGGCTCTATACAGGAAAGCTGCTCAAATTGATTTATTCAAGCACCTTGCTAAATAGCGGCGGGTTCTGCAAAGCACATTGCCCACGGCACGGAAACCCGCCTGGGAAGTCTTTTACTTGTAGTGTGGGAGGTTTTTAATAAGAGACTCCGAGCGGAAGAAAGAGACGGAAGTTTTGGATTTGACTTTGAAGCGATTTATGATGAAATAAAACCAGGGGGAAGTTTCACTTATTCTTTTGGTGAAAGAAAGGCAACAACTGAGTTTAAAAATTTAATAAATCAAACTGAAGTTGTCATTGTATTTGACCCGGAAAACGAAATTCCAATAGAAATGCAAAGGGGAGGCTGGCAATCCATTCTCGACAACTTTAAAAATTATACGGAGACCAATTAGCCATTTTTATACCCCGCTAAAAATAGAAAACCCGCCATCAACTACCAGCTGAGAACCTGTCACAAAAAGGGAAGCATCACTCAACAGAAATAACAAAGCACCTGTTAATTCTTCAGGGTCACCAAATCTTTTAAAGGGTGTATTATTAATAACAGCCTGTCCTCTTGCCGTAAAACTTCCATCTTCGTTGGTTAAAAGTTTCCGGTTTTGATCGGTTAAAAAGAAGCCCGGCGTTAATGCATTCATTCTTATTTTATCGCCGTAGCGGTTACCCAGTTCTACGGCAAACCATTGGTTGTAGCAATCAACAGCAGCCTTGCCCATATTGTATCCCAGCACTTTTGTTACGGCTCTTTTCGAATTCATACTGGAGATGTTGACAATACTTGCGCTATCATTTTTAGCCAGCTCATCGCCAAAAACCTGAGTGGGCAAAACGGTGCCCCAAAGATTTAAATCCATCACTTTTTTTAGGCCGCTTATATTCATGTTGAAAATATCCGCCTCCGGTTGAACAACCCCTTCCGGCATATTTCCACCCGCCGCATTTACAAGCCCATCTATCTTTCCAAAATGCATCAGCATTTTTTCTTTTGCCAACTGCAATTCATTTTCATCCAGCACATTGGCCACTAAAGCAATGGCCCTGCCACCGGCAGCCAAAATGGCTTCGGCACGTTCATTTGCAATGTTTTCATTTCTGCCTAAAATACCCACAGCCGCACCGGCAGCGGCAATGCTTTTTACAAAGGCTCCGCCTAAAATCCCCGTTCCACCGGTAACAATAATTACCCGTCCTTTAAGAGAGTACATATCCAGTATGTTCATACTTTTTATTTTTTATTGATGCAAATATTCAATGATTTTTGTTAGATAGTAAACATTGGCAGCATGCCCTTTAACGGCCTCATAAAAAAGACGTTAAGAAAATTTGAAAGTTTGGCGTCAAGAAATGAAATTGTTGTTACAAATGACAGGTTTTGCAATTTGCCTGTAAGTCGCACCCAAGCCAAATTATATACTGCAGCTGGAGCTAATTTCATTTTAGCCAGACATTCAAATTTTTAGTCTTTTTTATGAAGCCCCGTCCGACTGGCGTCAACCGGGCGGGTTTGATCTTTCTTGTTACTTCTTTGCATCATGGCAAAGAAGTAAATGAAGTCTTTCTAATCAAGTTAAACTATTTGCGGTATGCATTATTTATTCTTTACCATTATATAAACCAACCCTCAACAACACTCATCCAGCAAATAAAAAACAGACTGGTAATTTTTTCCGGTGGCATCAAACATAGCCATTTCGCAGGTTTTACCGGAAGAGTAATAACCATCGTATGTTTTTGTATTTACCTCATTGGCTTCATTTTTTGTAGCGCAAGCGGTAAGCTGCGGATAATAAACCCCCCGATCGCCAGCCATCCCACAGCAGCCACTGGCAAAAGGAATAACAGCATCTATGGCACAGGCTTTTCCAATAGTTTGCAACTTCGAAATCAGGTTCATTTTGTACACACTGCAAACTGGATGAAAAACAATGCTTTCTTTTTTGTTCCTAATCTCCAATCTTGGCAACAAATAATCAGCAGCAAAATCAATGCTGTCAATAAAAAGAAGCTGGTTAAAACAAGTTTTATTAACGTCGGACAAATAGGGCATGGCATGCTGCAATGAGAGTGTACAAGAGGTTACATCCACCAGTACAGGTAGCTTACCTTTTTGTGTTTGCTCCCAAAGCAACTCCACCGTTTTATTTACGGTATAATGGTAGGCAGACGCAAAACCTTTGGAAGAGAAAAGCTGTCCACAGCAAACACCCGTGCTGTTGCCAGCTATAAACAGTTTTAGCCCGGCTTTATCGCACAGGTTTTTTATCACTTCATTAATAGATAATTTATTTGCTTTATCTGCCCCCATCATCCGGGTAATGCAGGTGGAAAAACAAACAACATCCCCATCAGTAATTTCATTCGATGCAATGGCTACCGGCTTGCTGATAGACTTTGACCACAACGGAAAAGCAGGTATAATTTTCTTAATACTTTTTGTAAAAAAATGCATTCCATTACTCCCGGTTATTTTATTGATAGCATTGCCTGTATGCAATGCCATTTTTACCAGGCGTTCGGTAAGGGCAAAGTTTTTTGCTACACTTAATGCAATTTTATTGGCGGTGGCCGAATGATTTTCTCTACGCAATCGCTTTATTAATTCGCCGGTATTTATATCAACGGGGCAATCGGTTGCACACATGCCATCTACCGCACAGGTATCCATGCCTGCAAATTGAAACTGTTGGCTGAGGGTATTAAAGTCAGCCATATTGTTAGCCGCCCTCAAACGCTGCAAAGCCCTGCGAATCTGTATCCGCTGGCGGGGCGTAGTGGTGTAATCACGGCTGGGACAACGGTTTTCGCAGTACCCACATTCCACACATTTATCCACTTCTTCTTCTACCACGGGCATAGTCTTTAAATTCTTCAGGTGGCAATGAGGATCATGATTGATGATAACACCAGGATTTAAAATATTATCCGGATCAACTAATTCTTTTAGGGATTGCATGATGGCAAAAGCATCTTCTCCCCACTCATCTTTTACAAATGCTGCTATCTGCCTGCCAGTACCATGCTCAGCTTTTAAAGAGCCATTATATTTTTCAATAATGAGTGTTGCCAGTTCATCATTAAAACGCCGAAACACTTCCACTTCATCAGCGGTATTAACCGGTTGCGTAATTAAAAAATGAAGATTGCCGTCTTTCGCATGCCCGAATATAATTGCGTTGATATAGCCATATTTCTGAAACAACAAATGCAAATCGTTTACCGCATTCCCGAGGTGCTCTAATGGCACTGCAACATCTTCCAGCATGGCGGTAGTTCCCTTTTCTCTTACAGCTGCAACGGAAGGATACAAGCCTTTTCGCAACTTCCATAAATGGGCCTGATCGCCCGGGACAGTAGTAAATGGGACCTCGGAAAGGATATTGAGTTTGCTTAAAATCACATGGGCAGCATCAAATTTTATTTGCAATTCCACCGCAGTTGACCCCTGGAATTCACAGAGGATTGCGGTGGTATTTTCGGGCAGTGTTTTTATTATTTCAGGACAATAATCGAGGTGCTGAATAGAACGTAAAGCAGATCGGTCCATTAGTTCAAGCGCATCTGCTGCTGTGGCTTTAAGCGCAGGAATATTATCTGCCGCAGTAACAGGGTTATCAAAAAAAAGCAACCCTGTTATCTTGTAAGGTTTATCCGGGATTGTCTTTAAAACCGCCGAAGCAATAAATGCAAGCGTGCCTTCTCCACCAATTAATAAATGTGCCAGCACATCTAATGGATGTTGATAATCAACAAAAGCATTGATGTTGTAGCCAACGGTGTTTTTAATTCGATATTTAAAGTTGATTTTTTGTTTCAATCCTTCATTTTCCAATACCCTTTTTTGCAACTTCTTAATTCCATCAAATATTTGCCGATCGTCCTGCTCAAACCTTTTATAGGCAGCTGCATCAGCGGTATTATAGTCATTGCCATTGGGCAAGACAAAATGAATATTTTGTAAAGTATGATACGAATTGTGTTGCACACCGCAACACATGCCGCTGCTGTTATTGGAGAGAATGCCACCCATCATTGCGGCACTGATAGAGGCAGGATCCGGGCCGATTTTTCTGCCATAAACTTTTAAAGCATGATTTACATTAGCCCCGATGGCAGCGGGCTGAACCTGTACAAAATTGCCGTCTTCTATTGGCGTAACCTTTTTCCAGTTCCGGCTTAAATCAACCAAAATCCCGTCGGTAATAGACTGGCCGCTAAGGCTGGTGCCGGCTGCTCTGAATGTTAGTGGAATGTTATGTTGTGTCGCAAAAGAAAACAGTTGCTTTATTTCGTCAAGATTGTCTGGCTGTACAATTGCCTGCGGCAATAAATAATAAAATCCGGCATCACCGGCAAAAGCATAGCGGTCTAGCAGGGTCGCTTTAATTTTATTTACGGGCAATATTTGCTGTAGCAAATGAGCGATACTTGACATGAATTATTTTTAAAGATAACCTGATACAACCACAAAAGATTTTTATGCGATTTAGCGCTACGATAAATTTATTCTCTGGATGCAATTTAATCGCTCTGTCGCTAATTTCCGGCAATTGCCTACAAGGTCTAATTCTGCCGTTTCTGGTGTTCAGTTAATTTAATTGTGGTTGGTTGCTTTTTTTCGATTTATAAAAAGATTATTAGATAATAAACATATGCCGCATAGTTTTTGTCGGCCTCATAAAAAAGACGTTAAGAAAATTTGAATGATTGTTGTTAAGAAATAAAATTATTGTTACCAATGACAGGATTTGTTATTAGCTCGTAAGTTGCACACTTGTTGGGTAATATTTTGCAGCTTGAGCTAATTTCATTTTAGACAACCATTCAAATTTTTAGTCTTTTTTATGTAGCCTTGATTTTTCTTGTTACTTCTTTTCATTAAGGAAAAGAAGTAATTGGAGCCTATAAAATCAGGTTAAGTTTTTGCCTCTTAAATTATCTATTCTTAAAGATTAATTAAAAACCATCCTTTGACTACCAACATCCATCTGCCCTATTACCGGCATGAAAGCAATACATAATTTTCAACTTGATTTTCCCTTGTATTCTTATTAAGGAACCCCATACTCAACTGGCTTACCGGGAAGTTTTGAAACCGCTCCAGTACCTTTACTATTTTAAAATTTTTCGATAATTCATTCAGTTCCGTTTCCGTTGTAAACAAAACCAATGGTGAAGTTTGCTTTGAGGTTGCTATAATATGTTGCAAATTATCTGTTCGTATTATTTCTGCAGGACCATAAAACTCAAATGACCATTGCCGGCATTTGTACATTGTTACGGGTGTATTTACTGCCAGGTTGTGCGCTTGCAACCATTTACCAGCCTGCATTCCAGACTGGTACTTCAGCAGAACGGGATAGAAAAAAAGATTCAGGTAAAAAAACAAAATCATAGAAAAAATGCTCCCCTGTATTGCCAGGGTTTTAGCATCAGCAACCTGCTTAACTACTAAATAAAATGCAACACATGCGGGAATTACAATAAGAAAAAATGGCCAATACCAATTATTAAAGCCGGTAAGAAAAATCAAAAAAACAACACCAGCAATTGCGATGCAAATTAATACAGACATTACCATGCGCCAACGTTTCAAAATCACATTACCTAAAGGCTGGTAAAGATATGCAGCCACCATTATGCTTAGCTGTGGAAAAATAATAACGATATAATGAGGCAATTGAAATTTAGATAAGGAAAACATCAAAAAGGTAATAAACACACTGCCGGCCAGAATTAATTCCCGATTGTCGACTACAGATTTTTTTAAGCTGGCAACATACTTATAAAACGCAAAATAGGCTATAACAGACCACGGCAAAAATGCCCATAGCAACGTGTGCAAAAAGAATAATTTATCTCCCGATCCTTTGATGGGGCCGTTATTGAAGAACCTGCCGAACTGGCTATCCCAAAAGAAGAACCAGATACCGGAGACATTCGTCTTTCCAAAAACAATTTTTTCAGGATGCAGATCAAATTGCTGATAAAGCGCATAAATTTCCGGCAGGATAAAAATAAAAGTAAGTACTAAAAAAAGATACCATTTGAGTTGTATAAACTGTTTCCATTGCCTGCTATACAACCAATAGATAACAAATCCGGCTAAAATAGTAACCAGTACAAAAACACCTTTTGTCATAATAGCGGCTGCACAAAAAATAGCTGCTGCAAACAAATGCCAGCTCCATTTTTGCGACATGGACATGTAAATATGAAAAAAACCTGCAATTATAAATGCTGTAAGATATGCTTCGGCTCTAACATCAAAATTTGCAATGATGGCATGCAAAGAAGTGATATAAATGATACATGCAATTTTAGCAATTTCTTTACCACAAATTTTTACAGCCAGCTGATAAGTATACCAAACGCCCAGCAGCCAACAAATAAATGCGGGTAACTTGTATGCAAATGCGTTAATGCCAAAACATTTAAAACTAATTGCGGCAAGCCAAAATGGAAAGTGAGGTTTATCAAGCCAGTCCTGGCCAAAGGCTACCAGGTTTACCCAATCGTTTGAAAGCGCCATCCGCTTAGCTATGGCAGCATACAATGCACCATCAGGCTCCATAATTTCACTGATTAGCCCTGTTGCATTCACCAATATCCCCAACAGCAACATAACAGGAAACCAATACTTTTCTACATATCTCATACGTTTTTGTTTGCGCCATTTAAAGGGTTTTGCTGCCTAAACCTTGCCAGCTTAAAAATCGATTCTTTGTTCTTATACCAATATTTAAAACCCATTGCTATTAAGGTGCCGGCCGCCATTCCAAGTAATGCGCCTCCCAATATATCCAATGGAAAATGTTTACCTACATACACCTGAGCAAAGCAAATGATGGCTGCCCAATACCAAACCCAAATCCATTTTTCTTTTCTTAAAAAAAATATAATCCGGTACCAAACCATTGCAAGGCCAAAATGATTGGATGCATGTGACGAAGGAAATGAATACTTACCTCCACACCCAGTTAAGATATAGATATTGTTTTGTAGTGACGTATCATAACAAGGCCGCAGTCTGCCTACCAATGGTTTTATGATAGAAGCGCTTGTAAAGTCGGTAATTGCAAAGCAGGCTAAACTGGCAATTACAAAAGGAAGTAATATACCAGGACTGGTTTTATAAATTTTGAAAAGCAATAGAACATATAGAGGCACCCAGGTATACGGATTTCGCATCAGCAACATAAATCCATCTAACCAGGATTTATGCATGGAACTGTTGATGAAAACAAATACATTTTTATCCAGTTCAATTACCCACTTAATAAGATGATCCCACATAATTATAAATATGCCACCTAATTAATAGAGGCTATGTTTTAATTTGAAAGCAACAAAGTAACTAATATAGTTAGATAAAAAACATAGCCTACGCCACTAAATTTAAACCAGTATACAATGCTGATGAAAAATGAAAAAACTAAGGAAAAGCCGACAATAGCAAACGGATTTTTTTAATACTGAATTACCATGATGCTGGTATAGCAATGAGATAAGATCAATCAATAATAGTGGAAAGCCAGCAGGGATGTTAGTAGATAGCAGATAGCTGAAAATGTGAATAACAAATGGAAATTTATTAAAAAAATTTGGCCGGTCTGTTTTACACCGTTCTTTTTACCTCATTTATTTTCTTTTCACTTTCCTGTATAGTTGCCGCATCTGTTTGTACCTCTACCATTTTAGTAGTTACAGCATATTGGTTCGGTTCAATAGGTGAGCCATATTTTACGGACCACGCTTTTGTAAATTCGGCACCAAAATACAAAATAATAGACGAGTAATAAACCCACACTAACAATATTACCAGCGATCCTGCGGTACCAAATGTACTTCCAATGTTACTTTTGCTGATGTATAAGGAAATCCCCAGCTTTCCTAACATGAATAAAACTGCAGTTGTAAATGCACCCGCTGCTACATCTTTCCATTTGATATTTGCATCGGGTAATACTTTAAAAATGATGGCAAAAATCAGCGAAACAATTGCTGCTGTAACCACAATATTTATGGTGTAAAAAAACACCACTGAAATCTCGGGAAACCAGGATTGTAATTTTGTATTAAATGCATCTATTAAAGTATTTATGCTTAAAGAAACCAATAGCAAAAATCCAAGGCCAACGATAAGGGAAAATGAAAGAAACCTGTTTTGCAAAAATTTCAACCAGCCTTTCTTAGGCTTGGGCTTAATACCCCAGATACTGTTTATGGAATCCTGAATTTCACTAAAGATAGCTGTAGCACCAATTAATAATATGACGCCACTTAATATCGCTGCAAATTTACTGTTGCCAGAGGTGTACGCATTTTTGATGATGGCTTGTAATTGAGTTGCGGATTCAGCCCCCAAAAAACCTTTCAATTGTTGATAAATGGTGCCCTCAATGGCTTCCCTACCTAAAAAGATGCCGCATAAAGAAATGATAACTATCAACAGCGGCCCTAAAGAAAAAATCGTACTGTAGGCAAGCGAACCACTTAGTTTGGTGATTTTATCATCGTCAAATGAGGAAAACGCATTTTTTAAAACCTCCAATAGCCCCTTAAATGTCACTTTCTTTTTTGTTGCCATTTCTTATAGTTTTTTCGTTTCGTCGGTACCGCACCCTGTGATTTTCAAATTTTTTCCTTAGAATTATTAGGATGAAGCTGGCAAAAGCGCAAGTTAGATCAATAAGAAACAGGGGCGGATTTAACTGCAGCAGGTTGTAAATATTATGAATAATTATGAAACTGGTTATCAACACCCTCTATTGAACTTTATGTCGAAGAAAATTTACTGCAATAAAAAATGGGGCAAGAAAAATAACAGCACAAAATTTAAGTACATGCCAGAAGGTCCATCCATCTTTTTATTAATAGAACAGGTTAACCAGTTTACCGAGAAAGAGGTTATTGAAGTAAGTGGCAACAGTAAAATTGATCAGAGCCGTTTACTAAATAAAAAAGTTATTGCTTTTAAAAGTTGGGGAAAGCATTTTCTTATTTGCTTTAAAGGCTTCTCCCTGCGAATTCATTTTTTGCTTTTTGGCAGCTACCGCATCAATGAAAAAAAAGACGCTGTCGTGCGACTAAATTTAACTTTCGAAAAGGGGGAGATTAATTTATATGCATGCGCTATAAAATACCTGGAAGGTGACATTGACCTCCATTACGATTTTACCGGTGATGTAATGAGTGACAACTGGA
>JANYCA010000147.1 GCA_025360525.1 Chitinophagaceae bacterium
ACTAAAAAAGCCAGTCAGCCTTCACTTTTTCCAAAGTAAGGTAGGAGGTCTGCTTTTAAATAAATACACACAACATAGCAAAATCAATACTTTCAGACGAAAAAAATTAGATTCCTGATTTTAGTCGGTTGATAGTGATATTTTATCTAATACGCATGTTCCCAAACATCAATAACCAATAAAGGAATTGCTCCCCACTGCGTTAGTTTTTCGTGGTTCTCACATTGCAAAACGGTAAGGCTGTCGCTGTATGGTTGGTAAGCAACAATACCCCAACCATTGCCATCAACATTTTTTGAAGTGGCAGCAATTAATGATTTAAGCCTGTCGTAACTACCAAAGTTTTTTTCAATGCGTTTTTGTAAGTCGCTTGTTGGTGAAGTTTTTTTGTTAGTAAGATTTGTCCAAAAGATGGAGTGCAAAATGTGAGATGAAAAGTGATAGGATAACTTCTTTGTCCAGTAATCAACTGTTTCTAAATTGTTTTCGTCCAATGCTTTTTTTATCATACTCACATCCTTGTTTGCAGCTTTTACTGCCCCACCATGATGAAACGTATAATGTAAGTGCATTGTTTCTGCATCCATGTACGGCTCTAAAAAATTTTCGCTGTAGGGTAAAGCCTGTTGAATGTAGTTCCCGTTAGCGTCAACCAATTTGTCTATCGAATTGCTTGCAAGGTTTTGCGCAAAAGCATTATTGGTTGTAAGCAACGTTGCTGCAGTTGCTAACGCTCCCGATTTTAAAAAGTCTTTTCTGTCCATGAGATTAGTTTTATGATGATACCCAAAACTGCTGCAGCTACAACGACATAAAGCGCTTGCATTTTCTTACTGTAAAGTATTGAGAAAATAGTTGCAATCGCTATCAAAGCAGTTGGAATGTATAAAATGCTGTTTGGGCTATATCAATAACTGCCCCGACCAAAGCCCCAACAACAGCGAACGCAGCACCAATCATTGCAGGGTTAACTAAGAGGAGTTAATATTTTTCCGGCCTGTACAACGTTTAAATTGTTCCCAAAAGAATCAAAAGCAGTTTGCTTCCATTTCTCATTTTTATAGAAAAATGCATAGGCTAAATAGTCTCCATGATTGGGCAAAATGTAAAAAGCATTGACACAAACAACAAAGAGAATAGTGGGTTTTTAAGTTTATACATTGTCAAATTATTGATGCTCGTGTTTTTAAGTTGTTATGAGTTTGGACGGGGTCGATAATGGTTGCAACCTGCGGTTTTGGGCTAAATATGCCCGAGGAGTTTTCTTTTTTAATTTGTTCTTACATTGGTAGGCTTTGTCAATATGCTTACCGGTAGTTCAAATATATACCAAAGGTTTCTCTACCCTTACTTAGTAAACTATTTTTCTAATTTACTAATAATCAGCTTGCGCAAATAAAATAACTGCAGGGTAGGTAAGCCTTTACAAATGTTGACCTTACTACATTACCTATATGCTAAATACGGTGCAGGGAACTTGCAAGAAAATATCCCACTATTGAATAGCTGTCGGTGGGGTATAGAGCCTAGGGGTGGAAGCGTGTGCACCAGCAAAGGAAACATACCCGGCACATACCGAAATGCCGGGTCTGCCTCGTAACAATTTTCATTAATAAAAAGTTACAACATAAAGCTTAGCAACAAGGTAGATACAGAACGGAGTGCTGCGCCATTGTGATGTTGAGCCAGTTGAGTTACTGGATTGGTTGTTAGTCCCTTGTTGTTGGTGGCTGTTGTATCAAATGTGGATTAAAAAATGAGAATGGACCGGGCTTTAGTACTCCTATTAGGCTGCAGTGTTGTAGCACCCTTGTACAGTGGAATGCTATTTGGGCGAACCTTTTAGTGTAACAGTCGGCCGCCGGCAGCGCCTGATGGAAGGGGAGCAACATCCTTTTCTATTTATAAAAATCACCCACAATACATTGCCCAATTAAACGTTACCGTAATACACAATACCTAAACCCGAAAAAGGATTAGAAGCCTTATTTGATGAAAATCGTTCTTTTAACATTCACCTAAAAGTTTCCTTAATTAAGAAACCTTTCAAGAATTAACACGTATACCACAATAACTGGCAGCGTACTAAGTTGCTGTTAAACTGTTTGCCTAATGGCATATTACTTGGTAAGATGTGTAATGGTAAAAAGCACAATAAAAATATTATGATAAAAAAAATCCAAATTACCGCGGTACTTGCGCTAGTAGTTTTTGCTTCCTGTAAAAAAGATGCTGTGCAGGGCACTAATTCCACCAAGATGCCGCTTTCCACCCGTGAAATTGCAGTGCCCGGCAATTTTAACTGGGAAAACTCAAGTACGGTTAGTGTAATGGTAACTGTTACCGACGTCAGGTTTCAAAGTATGATACATGTAATTTCTATTTTTGATGCAGATCCCGGCAAGGGCGGCAGATTAATCGCTACAGGATCTGCGAGAACCGGGGTTGCGTTCAGCAGCAAGCTGTACATTTCAAAACAAGTGTCGAGCCTGTTTGTACGTAAAACGGCTCCTGATAACTCCACCAGCATCCGGCAAGTAACCGTTAGCAGCCCTACTTTGGCTGTTTCCATTGCTGAATAACAACATCGGAGAAGCCCTTTTTTGCTGCTGCAATTGCTGCAGTTTGTACCCAATCTTATTTTCATCCTTTTAACTTCTACCATGAATATTTCAAAACATAGTTCTCTCCTATTGCTGCTTGGTGGACTTTCGGCCACTACCATTGGCCAAACAGCCCCGTCGCTGGGTGCAGCCCAAACCTTTTCAGTGCTGGGTTCATCCACCGTAACAAATACAGGCCCAACCAAGGTGTCCTGCAACGTAGGTGTCAGCCCGGGATCTGCAGTCACGGGGTTTTTACCCGGAGTAATACAAAATGGCCAAATCTATTCTGGTGTAGGCTCACTTGCTGGTCCGGCTATGGCCAGGGCAACTGAAGTGTACAATAATCTTAAAGCACAAACGGCTGCGGCCACTACGGACCTTACCGGCAAAGTGCTGGGAGAAACAGCGGGAGCAATCACCCTAAATCCCGGTATCTATACGTTTAGTTCCTCTGCCCAGTTAAATGCCACCCTTATCCTCAACGATGGCAATGACCCCAATGCAGTATTCATTTTTCAAATCGGCTCCACACTAACTACGGCCAGTTATTCCAAAGTGGTGATGAGCAGTGGCGGTAAGGGAACCAATGTGTTTTGGCAAATCGGTTCTTCTGCAACCATTGGTACTTATACCAATTTTAAGGGAAATATTATTGCGCTGGCCAGCATTACCATGACAACAGGTTGCACCACCACCGGTAAACTGTTTGCATTAAACGGTGCGGTAACCATGGATACCAACGAGGTGCAGATTGGCCTTACCAGCTGTACCGGCATTGCAGATGCTGACGGAGATGGTGTTCCGGATAATGTAGACGCTTACCCAACTGACGCCACAAAAGCATACAACAGTTATTCTTCTGCAGGGGCCGGTTCAACAGTTTCGTTTGAAGACCTTTGGCCCAGCCAGGGAGATTTTGATATGAACGATATGGTAATGGTGTACAAATACACCATCGTAACCAATGATAGCAATATTGTTGTGCAGGTAATCGGCAATTTTACGCTGGCGGCTACAGGCGGTTCTGGTAATAGTGGATTCGCCGTGCAGTTTCCCATACCGCCTGGTATGGTGCAGCAACTAACCGGCGGTACGCTGGAAGCAGGGCAGGATAAAGCGGTAATTGTACTGTTTTCAAATATGCGCAATGAAGTGCCATACTGGAATACCCAGCATACATCACCAGCATCACTTGCAAAAACTTACACTATCAGTTTTAACCTGGTTAATGGTCCTTTGCTAAGTGCCTTTGGTACCAATTACAACCCGTTTATTTTTAACTATGTTGCGCAATCCAGAAGGGAAGTGCATTTGCCCGGAAAAGCACCAACCAATCTTGCCGACCCCACGGTATTTGGAACAAAAGACGACAACACCAATACCACGTTTGGCCGATACTATGTAACTAAAACTGGTTTGCCGTATGCGCTGGACATGCCTTTAGCAAACTATAAGTATGTACTGGAAAGCAAAGACATTACCAACGCCTATCTCCACTTTGCAGAATGGGCCATTTCTGGTGGTACGTTGTTTACCGACTGGTATTCGAACCCAGCAGCAGACTACAGAAACGCCGCTTTAATTTATTAATCAACCAGCTGCTTTTACCGTTTGGTAAAGCAAGTAATACCACCGTCCCGTCGGCCGTTAACAGCGCTGACGGGATTGTTGTTTGTAAGCAGCAGGTACCAGCGGGCGAAAAGAACAATGGAACATTATTTATTCGTTGCAGGATTGGTGATTGGTCTCTTGTTTTTGGTGGCTGTTGTACCAAATGTGGATAAAAAGAAAACAGATGGACCGGACTTTAGTACTTCAAATAAACTGCGGTGGCGTTGCACACTGGTACGGTGGATGGTTAACTGGGTGTGACCTTTTAGGTTGTGGGAGTAGTAACAATCTGCTTCGTTACTAGAGCTTGAAGTTCTATACTTTTGTTTCCTGGCTGATGAGAACTTGTGCACCTCCCGGCCGGTGTCCCACCCACCTGCAGCAAAATAAAGAATATCTGTTTCCGTGGCCAGTTTTAGGTAAAGTAAGTCCATTCAACGCCACACCGCAATCGAATAATACAACCACCCAAAAGCCCAAATCGGCCAGATGCTCAACCGTAAGGAAATTAAGTTTATTTTGATGGCATTATATTATCAACCTTTTATACTTACTTTTTGAATGGGTAATACTGCTAGGTGTGGCAGGACGTTGTAATCTTCGGCTGTAGTTCGATATCAGCAGTGGTTTCGTTGGACGGAATGCTTTTGAGCTTTTAGTTTTATCTTAAACTTTTAAATCATTATTCGGCAGCAGTTCCAGGCAGAACAAGCAATGAATTCCACACCTGCAGCAACACCTGTTTGTTGTACGCAACCCTAAAACGAAATTCCGTTAACCTTCAATTGACAATACATTCAATGCGAAGTCCCTAACTACCCACCGCACATTACAGCACATTTGCAAGGCACACAAAACCCACCGCACAAAAGCCGATGCGAAAGCATTCGGGACAAAAGAGCTGCAATTGCCAACACACAGCAAACAGTCTTAATTCAGGCAGATAAAATATAAAAAGGCAGAAACAGAAAAACCGCCTGTCGGCGGCTCTTCTGTTTTTATGGGTTCACACTTTAAGCATACTATGAAAGCCCTCAATATCGCTCACCTTACAAATTCAAACTTTCTTCAAAATTGACACGGTAAATTTGCCCAATGAAATTGTTGCTCATAGAAGATGAAAAGGAACTTGCCCTAAGTATTCAAAAATACTTAACAGACAAATACTTTGTTTGCGAATGGGTTGACACTGCAAAAGCGGCAATTGATAAAATTTCCATTTACGACTACGATTGCATTTTACTTGACCTCATGTTGCCAGACGGGAATGGTTTTGAAATCTTAAAAGAATTAAAAGACCAAAACAAAACAGAAGGAATAATAATCATTTCGGCAAAGGAAACTTTAGAAACAAGAATAGAAGGTTTTAATCTTGGTGCAGATGATTATCTCACAAAACCATTTCATTTATCCGAATTGTTGGTAAGGGTTCAGGCATTGATAAGAAGAAAAAACTTTAAAGGAAGTAATATTGTTTCTTTCAATGAAATCCACATTGATATTCTTTCTAAAGCGGTAAAAGTTAACAACAACAAAATTGACATTACTAAAAAAGAAATTGATTTGCTGCTTCACCTAATCGGAAACGAAAACAGGGTATTGTCTAAAAGTGCTATTGCCGAACATTTATCAGGCGACATGGCAGATATGTTAGATAACCACGACTTTGTATATGCACACATCAAAAACCTGAAAAAGAAATTGAACGAAGCAGGAAGTGGAGATTACATTAAATCAGTTTATGGCTTAGGCTACAAATGGAAAAATGAATAAAAAACTTTTAAACAAAACACTAAAGACCTATCTGATTTATTCCGTGTTGATTTTAATTATATCAGCACCATTGTTTTATTATGCCACAAAGAGGCTTTATACAAAAGAAGCAGACGACACATTATTGTTACACAAAAAAGAATTTTTAAAATATACTGCATCAACTTTAAAATATACCGACATAGCGCTTTGGAACAGATTTAACCGAAACGCAAAAATTGACAGCGTAAAGCAGGTAACTAAAGACACACTTTTTTTTAGTTCCTATTATGATACTTTAGATGCAGAAGTTGAACCTTACAGAGAACTGAATTTCCCTATTATCTTAAAAGGTAAATCATACACCTATTCAGAAAGAATTAATTTAGTAGAAACCGAAGATCTCTTAAAAAATATTGCCATTTTGTTTTTCGCAATTATTTCAATTTTACTGTTTGGTTTGTTCTTTATCACAAAAAAACTTTCCTTAAATCTTTGGAAGCCATTTTATAAAACACTTCAACAAATTGAAAGTTTTGAAATTGACAAAACCAAACAGCCTGACTTTGCCGAAACAGATGTAGAAGAATTTAACCGTTTAAATACCAGCATACAAAAGCTGATTGAAAGAAATACGGTCATTTACAAAAGCCAAAAAGAGTTTATAGAAAACGCAGCACACGAATTACAAACCCCGTTGGCAGTTTTTCAGGTAAAAATTGATACCCTTATCCAGCGTTCTGATGTTACCCAAGAGCAGTCAGAAATTTTAGGTTCATTAAATGAGAATGTTTCCCGTTTAAACCGATTAAATAAAAACCTGTTATTGCTTTCTAAAATGGAAAATGATAGTTACAGCGACAAACAAACCATTTCATTAACTAATTATATCCAAAAGAATCTTGACTTTTTTACCGAACAGGCAAAAGCAAAGTCGTTGATAATAAAAATGGAACTTCAAAAGGATTTTGAAATAAAATCAAATCCTGTATTAGCAGAGGTACTCATAAGCAACCTGTTTTTAAACGCAATAAAGCATAATATAGAAGGTGGACAAATAAGCATTGCCATGCAGGAAAACAAACTTGTATTTTCTAACAGCGGACAACCCAGCCCTTTAAACACAGATAAGTTATTCAAACGATTTTCTAAATCAAATCCTTCCGAACAAGGCACAGGTTTAGGTTTATCCATCGTTAAGAAAATCGCTGACATTAATAATTGGACGGTTGCTTATAATTATGAAAATAATCTTCATTCTTTTTCCATTCTATTCTAAAATTCAAACTTTCTTCTAAATCATGTTGCAGCTTTGTGTTATCAATTTTAATTCACTAAATAAAAACACAATGAAAAAGACAGCAGCAACAATGGTAGTAATGCTTTTTGCAACACTCACCTTCGCACAAAAAATGCAGGAAAAAAATGTACCTGCCAATGTAAAATCTACTTTTCAAAAAAAGTACCCAACAGCTACAGAAGTAAAGTGGGACAAAGAAGGAGAAAAATACGAAGCAAGTTTTGACCTTAATAAAACAGATAATTCTGTTTTAATGGATGCACAAGGCAACATTATTGAAACCGAAGTTGAAATTAAATTGACACAGTTACCAAAAGGTGTTTTGGATTATGTAAAAACGCATTATGCAGGTAAGCAAGCAAAAGAAGGAGCTAAAATTACCGATGCAAAAGAGATAGTAACCTACGAGGTGGAAATAAAGGGAATGGATTTAATTTTTGACAGCAACGGAAAATTTATTAAAGAAATAAAAGGGTAAAGTAATGCGGGTAAAGTTCAGTTTAATATTTTCATTACTTGTATGTACGGTTTCAATGTTACAGGCTCAAACTTCGGCAGTAACAGTATCAGGCATGATAAAAGGCAAAGCGGATAAAACCGCTTTGCCTTTTGTAAACATAGTTTTGAAAACAGAAAAAGACACTGCCTTTGTTACAGGCACAGTAAGTAATGAAGAAGGAAGGTTTACATTAACCAATATAAAATCGGGTAATTATGTTTTGCAATTTTCTTACACAGGCTTTGCATCAAAATCACAACCAGTTTTAGTTGGCACACTAAGTTCTTTCTTAGACCTCGGCACAATAGAGTTACAACAAGATGCAAAACAGTTGCAGGAGGTTGTTGTTAACTCAAAGCAAGATGATGTAAGTAACAAGATGGATAAAAAAACTTATTCAGTTGCTTCAAACATCAGTCAAAGTGGAGGTTCAGTTTTACAGACTTTAAAAAATTTACCAGGCGTAACCACCAGCCAGGATGGAAAAGTGGAACTAAGAGGAAGCGATAAAGTTGCCATTTTAATCGATGGTAAACAAACTGCTTTAACAGGCTTTGGCAGCCAAACAGGGTTAGACAATATACCTGCATCAGCCATTGAAAGAATTGAAATCATAAACAATCCATCAGCTAAACATGATGCCAACGGCAACGCAGGTATTATTAATATTATCTACAAAAAAAATAAGCAGCAGGGCTTTAATGGCAAAGTTGGTTTTACAACAGGTGTAGGAGCTTTGTGGCAAAAAAAAGCAAACCTCCCCACTATCCGTCCACAATATCAGGCAACGCCAAAAATCAACCCTTCCCTTTCTTTAAATTATCGTAAAAATAAAGTGAACGCTTTTTTACAGGCAGATTGGTTGTACACCGAAACACTAAACAAAAATGAATTTGTAACCAGAACTTTTGATGATGGTACAATCATTAACCAGCAAACAAAAAGAAACAGAAACACACATTTTGTTACTACCAAAGCAGGTATTGATTGGAGTATTAACAATCAGGATATGCTAACCGTTTCAGGATTGTTTGGCATTGAAAAAATAATTGACCGTGGCGACCAACCGTTTTTCAATAAGGATTATTCTAACAGACTTCGCCTTTGGCAGTTTTTGGAAGATGAATTAAAGACTACTGCGGTAGCATCAGCAGCTTACCAGCATAAATTTAAACAGGCAGGACACTTATTAAATATCGGTTTCAATTATACATTCCACAGAGAAGATGAAAAATATAATTTCGTAAATACTTTGCCCACCTACACAGGTTTGGACTCTTTCAAGTTACTATCAGATGAACACGTTGCCGATTTTAATATGGACTATGTAAAGCCTTTAAAGCATGGACGAATTGAAGGCGGCGTAAAGTTTCGTTACAGGGACATTCCTACAAATATGCAATTCAAACCGGGGTTCAATTCGCCTTTAGACACCAATGCAGGTGGAGCAGCAACTTACACAGAAATTATTCCTGCGGTTTATAGCAACTACGTTTATGAAAGCAAAAAGATAGAAGCTGAAATTGGTTTAAGAGTTGAATATGTGGATTTACAATATAAAGTAAACCCCAACCATAATACTTATAAAAGTGATGGTTACAATTATACACAGCCTTTTCCTAATGTAAGGTTGGCTTATAAAATAAACGACCAAAATAAAATTTCATTGTTTTATAATCGCAGGGTTGACAGACCAAATGAAGTGGACATTCGTATTTTTCCAAAATATGATGATGCCGAAATTATTAAAGTAGGTAACCCTGCACTTCGTCCACAGTTTACCAATTCTTATGAATTGGGTTATAAAACGAACTTAAAAAAAGGCTACTTCTATTCTGCATTATACCATCGCAGCACTCAAGGAACCATTACAAGAATAGCAACACAAGTACCGCCAGGCACTTTAATTTATACAGTATTTCAAAATGCAGGTCATAGCAGTAATACAGGTGTAGAAATGGTTTTTCAACACGACATTTCAAAAGTCGTTTCATTCAATACCAATGTGAACATCTATCAAAATATCATTGATGCTTTTACCGTAGAAAATAAATATCCTGTACCATCAATTTACACAGCGACAAAAGAAAAATTTACATCAGGCAATATAAAACTGAATGGTATTTTTCATTTACCCAAAAAAACAGACATACAAATCACCAGCATTTATTTAGCACCAGACATTATACCACAAGGCAAAATAGATACAAGATTTTCAGTAGATATGGGTATTAAAAAACAAATTCAAAAAAACAAAGGCGAATTGTTTTTTAATTCCAGCGATATTTTTAATACGCTAAAAATAAAGAAAGAATTAAATGGTAACGGCTTTAAATTAACCAGCACCGACTATTACGAAACGCAGGTTTTCAGGTTAGGTTATAGTTATAAGTTTTAAGTAGTTTTCGATAAGCAACTCATGGTAAGACACAGACCAACATTTGACAATACGTATTTGCATTGCCAATAGAAAACTCTAACAAGCCGACGCTGAAAGTCAGGCACATGGCAACCATCATGCGGTGCGACACAGACCCACATTATAGATGACCACCGAGAAAAGGTATGCGTATAAAAGTGGGTTTGCTAAAATACGGGCAGACGGAAGTTATCTTCGGCATTTTGTAATTCTATTGTGCTTCATATCGGGCTAGACATTATCTATTTAGCTTCTTGTTGGTATCTTCATCATCAGTTTTTCAATCATCATCGGTACCCGGCGGCCGGAATACTAATTCCCGTACTTCGACAATACCTGTCCGTCGTTGTACGCAACCCCAAAAACGGAATTCCGTTAAACTTCAAGTGACAAGACATTCAATGCGAAGTACCTAACTAACCACCGCACATTGCAGCACATTTGCAAGGCACACAAAACCCACCGCACAAAAGCCGATGCGAAAGCCTTCGGGACAAAAGAGCTGCATTAACCAACACACGGCAAACAGTCTTTTAATTCAGGTAGACAAAAGACAAAAACAGCGCAAAAAAAGCCGCAGTCATACGTTTTTTTTTGCGCTGTAGTGTTTATAAAAGCCAATTCAATTATCAAAATATCATTTAACAGCAAAATTGTGAATGATGCAAATCTTATCATAATTATGTAATATTTTATGTGGCATGGTTTTCCACATTCCTAATTGATTGTAAACTCTAATCCATAAAACAATTACAATGAAAAATTCTCAAAGTTGCATTGATGTCTGCGGTTAATGTATGATTGAATTTCAGAAATGTTTTGTCGGCTGATTAGATAAGGAAGGGCATCAAAACTGTGTAAAACGCTGTATTGATTGTGCAGATATATGTGGACTTTGTGCTACACTTTGTGCAAGAGATTCCCAATTTGCGGATGAACTTTGTGCCTTGTGTATTAAATGCTGTGAGGCCTGTGCAGCTAAATGTGATAAGCATGATATGGAATGTTGCAAAAAATGTGCAGAGGCTTGCCGTATCTGTGTTGCTGAATGTAGTAAAATGGCAGCAATGTAATTTAAAAAACTCTTTACAAGATTCTTTATGAATACTTACAAAGTGGCTTTTATTAATCAATTAAAAATTATATAATGAAAAAGGAAAAAACAAATCAGCCTGTTTCAAAAGAAAAAAATAGTGGTGCAGGAAGTGACCCTGAAAATAAATTTAAAAAAGGTCAAAAGAAATCAACGTTCAATTCATTGGAGAAAGTTATAAATAGTGCAGTAACAACTACTATAGCAAGGACAGGTAGTGGTTTTGCAAATGAGGGAACAGTGGTTTCTTATGAAGAAGAACGTTGAATGGATAAATGGTTTTATAATTAAAAAAATCAAAAACATTAAAGATGAAACCATTCAAAAAACTTACAGAAACGGAAAGTAAAGAACTCCTTAAATTTCCTGCATTTATATCACTGCTTGCGGCTAATAGTGACAATAAATTAGATGTAGCAGAAAAACAATCAGCTATCAAATTTTCGCATATAAAGACTTATTCCTGCGACCCTTTACTTACTGGATTTTATGAGGAGGCTGATAAAGTTTTTGAAAATAATATACAGCAATTGAATAAGGATTTACCAATTGAAAAAGCAGCCAGGGAAGCAACTTTAAAAAGTGAATTACTGAAACTTGAAACCATTGTATTGAAGTTGGGACCAGATTATATCCGTGTTATGCACAGAAGCATGAAATCATTTAAAGAACATGTATCACAGGCCCACCACAGTGTATTGGTAGATTTTATCTTCCCGATGCCTATCAAAGGGTTAACCTATTAGTAATTATTAAATGCATAAAAAATGAAAAAGAACTATCACATTCAAGGAATGAGTTGTGGTGGTTGTGTAAGCAATGTAAAACGGGCATTGTTGCAGGTGGCTGATGTTACAGAAGCAGAAGTCCATCTAAATCCGCAAGGTGCTACTATTACAATGAGCAAAGATATTGATGTGGAAAACTTGCAAACACAACTTAGTAAATCGGGACATTATACCATTAAAGAAGTTTTAAATAATTAAAAATGAATCACGGCAATTCTTGGGGTTGGGGAATGGGTTATGGCATGTGGATTATCCCCCTTGCCATTATCCTTATAGTTGTATTTGCATTAAGATACAAGCGAAACAAATAAGTAGTTATTAAAAGAAATGCAAAACACATGGCTATCTATTTTACCACGGTTAATTACAATTGCTTGTGCAGTTTTGGAAAAAAGATTTTGTTATCACTCCTTCAAAATCTTAAGGCGAATTGAAAACTAAAATGATTATAAAATGAATACAAGAAAATCAAACAGCCCATTTATAAAGATGTATAAAGTTTCCACTCTTTTTATTGCCATAGTGCTGTTGTCATCATGCGGTGCAAGCAAATATAATTTTTTGACTTCTTCGGTTGTACCGGCGGCAGAGGGTAAGGTAAAAGTAAAAAAGGACGGAAACAACAATTATAAAATTGATTTAAACGTGTTGCGGTTAGCCGAGGCAAAAAGACTCAATCCACCAAGAGAAATGTACATAGTATGGATGGAAACCGAACAAAACGGAAGAAAGAATATAGGGCAATTAAATACGTCGAGTGGCTTATTTTCAAAAACCCTCAAAAGCTCTTTAAAAACTGTAACCCCTTTTAAACCTACCGGTTTTTTTATTTCTGCCGAAGACGATGCCAGCATTCAGTATCCGGGCGGACAGGTTGTACTTAGAACGGCGGCCAATTGATGATACAAGCTTATTGATTAAAGCATATTACTGTTTGCTTTTGTAAATAGAAGTAAACGTTTAAAAGAAAATTGCCTGATGTTATTCTAAGATTGCATTGAAGAATACCCCCACAATAATTATTTTAAAAATTCATATTATGAAACGTCGTATTGGAAATTTAAATGGTTTTACCATTGGTGGTACTGATGGTGAAATAGGGCAAGTAAAAGAATTCTATTTTGATGATGAAACCTGGATAATCCGGTATTTGATTGTTGAAACAGGAAGCTGGCTTTTCAGCCGCAAAGTGCTTCTGTCGCCCCAGGTTGTAATAAAAACAGATTGGGAGCAGAAACTATTTAGTGTTAATTTCACAATGGACCAGATTAAAAACAGTCCCTTAATAGATACCGATAAGCCAATATCACGTCAGCATGAAAAAGATTTATATGCTTATTATCCCTGGGGTGGTTACTACTGGGGCAGCATCGGTCTTTCAGGAATGGGGATGGGTATGTCATATCCTTTAGCTATGAACCATGCAGCTCAAAAGAAAGAGGATATCGCTGTTGAAGACAAATCAGATGAGCACTATCATTTACGGAGTACTGAGAAGGTAACGGGTTATAACATTAAAGCCACAGACGGAGAAATTGGCGATTTGGAAGATTTCATCATCAATGATAACACCTGGGCAATCGACTTTATTGAAATTGATACCGGCAATTGGTTTCCCGGAAAAAAAGTGCTCCTATCACCAAAATTGATAACGGAGATAAGTTGGGAAAATTCTACGGTTGTTGTGAACGCTTCGGAAGATCAGGTAAAAAATAGCCCGGAATATGTTCCCAGCCAGGAAGTGAGTGATTCCTATGAAGCTAATCTGCAGAACTACTACGGAAGATTTATCACACATAAATAATTTTTTTTGCAGATTTAATTACCTCTCAGTCATGGATAAAAATATTGAAAATACAAAGGCATCGGGTAACACGATATTATTAATAACATGCCTTATAGCAACAGGATTGATTATTGGTTTATGGATATGGAAATCAGTTCAACTGTCAAATATCAGAAAACAATCGGCAACGGAAATGCAGTTATTAAAAGATGAGGTGGCAAAGCAAATCCGTCAATCGGAAGAACTCCATTTGAAATCAATTGCCAAACCTCTGGTATGGGCTGTACGTTCAGAAATGTTGAAGAATAATATAAGCCAGGTAAACCTTTATGCAAATGAGCTGGTAAAAGAAAAAAACTTTCAAAAAATAGTGGTTACGAATGATAAAGGAGTTGTGATAATATCAACAAACAAAAAAGAAGAAGGAAAAGAATTTATATCAACGGGAAAAGTAGATTATTTAAAGACAGATACAACTTCGGTTGCAAACATTAATGACAGCCTTTTGATAATGAGTAGCCCGGTTATGGGTTTCAATAACCGGCTGGGTACAATCATAGTCACTTATACAGCACAACATCCTTAATTAAAATAATTATTTCTCAATTTAGGCATTCATTTAATCCAATTACATAGCAGACAAAATAATCTAATGAAAAATAACTATTTTTTGATTTTTGTAACAGCATTTATTAGCCTGCAAAGTTGTATGGCTGGCTGTTCGGGTAAAGCCAGTACGGCTAATAGGTTTGTAAATGATACAATTCCTCCAACATCAGTACAAATAGGTAACCCTCCGAATATATCACAAAATATAATGGGAGATTTTGTTACGGCATCAAAGGCAGTCACCCCTTCAGTAGTGCATATTAAAACCATTTACACAGCTTCAGGTAATTCAGGAAATACTGCTGGCCAATTATATGGTTCACCTGGCAAAAGCAGTGTTGCTATGGGCTCAGGATCCGGGATAATTATTGAAGCAGACGGTTACATAGCTACTAATAATCATGTAGTGGAAAATGCAACGGAGATTGAAGTTATACTACCTGATAAAAGGATATTTACTGCTACATTAGTTGGACGTGATCCAAATACAGATCTGGCTTTATTAAAAATAAATGCTACCGGACTACCGATAGTAAAATTTGGAAATTCGGATATTGTACAGGTTGGCGAATGGGTATTGGCTGTTGGTTACCCCTTCTCCCTAAATACAACTGTTACTGCTGGCATTGTGAGTGCAAAAGCAAGAAGCATCGGCATTATTAACCGGCAAGGCAGTAGGAGTGCAGAAGGTAATTCACAAAATATCAATACAGCAGTTGAATCCTTTATTCAAACTGACGCAGCCATAAATCCGGGAAACAGCGGTGGAGCGCTGGTTAATACCAATGGCGAATTAATAGGAATTAATAGCGCTATTGCTTCGCAAACCGGCAGCTACGCAGGCTATGCCTTTGCCATTCCTGTTAATCTGGCGAAAAAAATTCTGGATGATTTAAAAAGATATGGCTCCGTAAAACGGGGGGTGTTGGGTGTTTCTTTTCCGGCACCATCTGCAGAAGATCAATTTTTTAAACAACAGCGCCTTAACCCGGCAACGGTAAAAGGCGTTTACATAACAGGCGTATTAAGTCAAAGTGCAGCAGCTGCAGCGGGCCTAAAGGAAGGCGATATTATACAAAGCATTGATGGCGTGCAAATGACTTCATCAGCAGAATTTTCAGAGAGGATAGCTCGGCAAAAACCAGGCGATATAATAAAACTGATCTATTTGCGTAAAGGTGTAGCTGTAACTACTTCAGCTACTTTAAAAGAAGATGAATCAGCAAAGATTACTGCTAACCTAAAAGAATCTCTTCAAAATATATATACCAAGCTTGGTGCCGGTTTTGCATCACTTACAAGAGAGCAGAAACAACAGTTAAATTTAAATTCAGGGGTTGTTGTAACGGATGTTACAAGTGGAGGTTTTTTTGACCAGATCGGCATTCCCAGATACACTATAATCGTTTACGTTAATGGAAAGCCGGTTGATACGCCCAAAGATATTGACCTGGCTTTGCTATCTGCACAAAATGGCATCATTCAAATGCTGGCTATCGCACCGGATGGATCCAAAGTGGTTTTCAATTTTTCGTTGGGCACTTAAATAATATTTTTAAACTTATAAAATTCTAAATTATGGATATACTTAATAAGAAAACATTGCAGGAACTTTTGTCTGTAAGCAATGAAACATGCCTTTCTCTTTACATGCCTGCTCACCAAACCCATCCTGAAAATCTTCAGGACCCAATTGTTTTTAAAAAACTGTTGAAACACCTGGAGGCATCCTTACTGCAGCAATATGCGGCAAAGGAAGTAAGTCAATATCTGGCGCCGTTAGAATCGCTCATGAACGACAAGGTTTTTTGGAACCATACACCACCAGGCGTTGCTGTTTTTAGTACCGAGGGCTTTTTTAAAGTGATTGGCTTGCAGACAGCAGTTGAAGAACAGGCGATAGTTGCTGACAGCTTTCATACAAAACCACTCCGGCAGTATTTGCAAACAGCGGACCGCTATCAAGTACTCGGCTTAAGCCTTGACAGGATTCAACTTTTTGAAGGTAATCGTCACTCATTGGTTGAAATTGCATTGCCGGAAGAAATGCCTAAAACGCTTACAGCAGTGTTGGGCAAGGATGTAACTGAAAAACACTCCACTGTTGCGTCTTATGGTGGTGTTGGCAATGGAAGCGTAGATATGCATCATGGTGATGGAGGAATAAAAGACCAGGTAGATAATGATACGGAGAAGTTTTTCCGCTTCATCTCTAACGAAATATCGGAAAACTATTCAAAGCCATCAGGGCTTCCTCTTATATTGGCGGCGTTGCCAGAACATCATTCTCTTTTCCAGAAGGTTAATAAAAATCCGCTTTTAATAAAAGCAGGTATAACTAAAAATCCGGAACATATACCTGCAGATACGCTTACAAAAATGGCCTGGGAAGTGATGGAGCCCGGGTATCTGTTAAAGATTAAAAACCTGGCAGATCAGTTTGGTCAGGGAAAAGCAAATAATAGGAGCAGCGATGATGTAGAAATAACCGCTGCTGCAGTGGCAGCCGGAAAAGTTGCTACTTTACTTGTAGAAGCTGGCCGGATTATACCGGGTAAAATTACAGACAGTAATACTGGCGTAATTGAAAACGAATTACTTAAACACCCCGAAACAGATGACCTATTAGATGACATAGCTAATATGGCAACAAAGATGGCATCGGACGTTTTAGTTTTACCACCTCATGATATGCCTACACATACTGGACTCGCTGCAATATTTCGTTACTAAAAAAATAAAATAACATGACTATTCAATTTAATACTGACAAAACAATAAGCGGAAGTGAAGCTAATATAGCACCCTTTACAGCCCAGATTGCAGACGAGTTAAGCAGGTTTGCCTCACAAATAACAAGGATAGAAGTACACCTTTCAGATGAAGATGGCAAGAAAGATGGACTGAACAACATACGCTGTTTAATGGAAGCAAGGATTGAAGGAAAGCAACCCATTGCGGTTACCAACCAGGCCGATACCGTCGATCAGGCTGTGTCTGGGGCTATTGATAAACTTAAGGCTTCGCTGGAAACAATTACAGGAAGAGACAGGAATTATTAAAGCTATTGAGTTCATGTTTTTTGAAATAAAGCCAATGAGTTACCACCATATTAATTCATTCAGCCTTAGCTCGTTTTTTATACATCCACATGAAAGAAGAAAAAAAAATACTACATAAACTCTACGAAGAACTTGTTAAACTTCAAAGAGAGATAATATCATCGAACCTTAAATTGATAGCGAAATTTTTTTATCACCAATGATTGCGAGTATGCAATTAAAATAAAAAATCGAAATCAATTCTCATTCATTCAACACCTAATAATGTCATTCAGCAGATGTATGATTTTTTTAAAACAGCAATGCACGTGGGTGAAAGTTCAAGAATGACGGGTAGTAAAGCGGATTTGTAGAGTAAGTAACCATTTTTTAGTAAACAGCAGCCTGCTTTTTACTTTCAAACTGCCCAATACCATCCATTCAAATACTTTTAACAACCGACAGATAAATCTAATCACCAGGCACACATAGCCAACCTTACAAAAGAGCAGCAATTGCCAACACACACTAAACAGCCATCTAATTACGGTAGACAAAAAGCATAATTTCAAAACATTTTGCCTTGAAAGCCTCTGACAATTTATGCTGCAAGCCAACTATTTATTATGGCTTATCTTAGCACACCATTATGTTGTGACATAAACAATTAACCTTTGACTAATTTATTTGATAAGTTTAAACTCAACGCCGAAAAAGAAGAACTGCAAACCGTAATCACAAACATTGATAACGGTGTTGTTTTTCGTGGTACAAATTTATGGGTACTCATTTTGCCATCTTTGTGGCATCATTGGGATTAAATGTAAACTCGACAGCCGTTATTATTGGTGCTATGCTCATTTCGCCATTGATGGGGCCTATTATGGGTATTGGATTGGGTATTGGCATTAACGATGTACCATTACTTCGCAAAGCAATTTATAATTTTCTGATTGCAACAGGTGTGGCTTTAAGCACATCAACAATTTTCTTTTTGCTTTCACCTTTAAATGAAGCACACTCCGAAATACTGGCAAGGACTTCTCCAACAATTTATGATGTGCTGATTGCATTTTTTGGTGGATTTGCAGGTATCATAGCTATATCAAGTAAACAAAAAGGCAACGTAATACCTGGTGTAGCAATTGCCACCGCATTAATGCCACCACTTTGTACAGCAGGCTATGGTTTAGCAACACTTCAATTTGGTTTTTTCTTCGGCGCATTTTATCTGTTTATCATCAACACTGTTTTTATTGCCTTAGCCACTTTTATAATTGTTCGCTTTTTACATTTTCCCTATAAGCACCTGCAAAATAAAAAGGCGGAAGCAATGGCACAACGAATTGTTTGGGTAGTAGTGCTGGCTACTTTACTGCCAAGTATTTATTTTGGTTACGATATGGTACGCAAAACAGGTTTACCAAAAATGCAAACAGCTTTATAGCCTATGAAGCCCATTTTACCAACGACTACTTATTGAATAAAAAAATTGACCCCAAGAGTAAGAAGATTACCCTTGTGTTTGGTGGTAAAGAAATAATGCCGGAAGAAATTGAATTACTAAAAAGCCAGTTGAAAAAATACAATTTACAAACGGCATCAGTAGAAATAAAACAAGGGTTTGCCTATTTATCAAACAATAATAACAAGGTAGAAAATGAGCAACTTTCTCAATTAACGATGGCATTGGAAGTAAAAGAAAAACAAGAAAAGCAGCTTCAATTAAAATTAGACAGCATTAATACTGGGCAAAAACTCAACAAACAAATTTATACGGAATTAAAAGCCCAGTATCCCGCTTTAAAAAGTGCTATTTTGCAGCAATCCTATGTGCTAAGCGAAAGCGCTGGCTCTAAACAAACATTTTTAGTTTTGCTATCTATACCTGCAAGAGTTTCCTTACAGCAAAAAGCAAAAATCGAAAACTGGCTTAAAGTCAGATTAAATCAACAAAATATAAATCTAATATTTCAGTAATGATTACAGTTATTATTCCGGCATTAAACGAAGAAACAACTATCCGAAAAGTTATTCATTTTGCAAATAATTCAAAGCATGTTACAGAAGTAATTGTAGTGGATGACAAATCAATGGACAATACCGTTGAAGAAGCCCGTAAAGAGGGTGCAACTGTAATTACAAGCACCAAATTAGGTAAGGGAGCTTCTATGAAAGATGGAGTACTGGTAGCAAAAAATGAAGTAATCGCTTTTTTAGATGCTGATATCATAACCTATCCCGCCAATGTTATTGAGTTACTTAGTTCGCCACTGCTAAACAATGAAGCTGATTTTGTAAAATCATATTTTACAAGGCAGGCAGGCAGGGTTACTGAATTAGTTGCAAAGCCACTATTATCTATTCTTAATCCAACCTTTCCTAATTTTCAGCAACCTTTAAGCGGTATGATAGCAGGAAAGAAAAGCCTGTTTGAAAAATGCGAATTTGAAGAAGGATATGGTGTGGACATTGGCATATTGATGGACATGCACAATTTAGGGGCAAGAATTACCGAGGTAAGTATTGGTAATATAGAAAACAGGATGCAGGCATTGGAACAATTAGGCAAGATGAGCCGGGAGGTAGCAAGAACCATTATGAAGAAATCAAAAGAAATGCATTCTCAAAATCTGGAGACATACGAAAATATACAGGTGATAAGGGAACAAATGGAATTTGCAATTCGTGAAGGCTTGATGTCTCTAAAAAAGATTGCCATGTTTGATATGGATAATACCATTTTACGAACAAGTTTTATTAACACTGCTGCTGCAGAATTTGGATTTAAAAAAGAACTGGTTGACATAGTTACCAATAACAACAATCCATTTATCCGAACCAAGCTTATTGCCCGTTTGCTCAAAGGGAAAAGTATTGGTGATTTATTAACGTTGACGGATAAAATTGAGGTAACACCTAATCTACATGAAGTGGTAAAGCAATTAAAAGAGCAAGGCTATATTACAGGCATAATCAGCGATAGTTATGATTGCATAACCAATCACCTGAGAAATAAATTTGGTTTTGATTTTACCATTTCTAATGAATTGGAATTTTCCAAAAGTGTTGCTACCGGCGAAGTAAAAATTCCATCCTTATTTTTTTCAGATGATAAAAGCCAGTGCAAGCACGATTATTGCAAACTAAATGCACTTATAAATATCTGCGACAAATATGATGTGGATTTAAAAAATACGCTGGTGGTTGGCGATGGCGAAAATGATATTTGCTGTATTAAAAAAGCTGGTATTGGTGTTGCATTTTGTTCTACCAATCATTTGGTTGATACTGTCGCAGATTATATCATCAAAGAACCGGACTTTAAATTATTACTACCAATATTAAACTGACATGATTACAGCACTAATTATTATTGTTTTTGTTGTAGGATACATTGCTATTGCATTTGAACATCCTTTAAAACTTAACAAGGCTGCTTCGGCTTTAATTACAGGCGTACTTTGCTGGACAATTTATATTCTTCAAAGCGATTCCACACATACAGTAAGTGAGGAATTGCTGCATCATTTAGGCGAAATATCTTCTATCCTGTTTTTCTTATTGGGTGCTATGACCATCGTGGAGTTAATTGACACTCACAACGGATTTGATATCATTACGCAAAGAATAAAAACTACCAGCAAGCAAAAGCTATTACTTATCATTACAGTACTTACCTTTTTTCTTTCTGCCTTGCTGGATAATTTAACTACAGCGATTGTAATGACATCTCTTTGTTCTAAAATATTAAATGAGAAAGAAGACAGGCTTTGGTTTGCTGGTATGATTGTGATTGCAGCCAATGCAGGTGGTGCATGGTCGCCATTGGGCGATGTTACTACCACCATGCTTTGGATTGGCGGGCAAATTACAGCATTGAATATTATGAAGCAGCTAATACTACCTAGTATTGCTGTTTGTATTTTTCCTGCATTAATTGTTGCGTACCGGTTTAAAGGGAAAAAATTTAGTGCCATTCCTGAATCGGTTTGCACTGAAAAAGAAAAAAAAGATGGTAGAATCATTCTTTTTTCCGGCGTGGGTTTTTTGATTTTTGTGCCGGTTTTTAAAACCCTTACTCACCTGCCCCCATTTATGGGCATGTTACTTGCGTTGGGTTTTATGTGGGTAATTACAACCATTATCCATAATAGTAAAGACGAAGAAGTTGCAGAAAGGTATACAGTAGCCAAAGCTCTGCAGAAAGTGGATACACCAAGTATTTTATTTTTTTTGGGAATATTGTTAGCTGTATCAGCCCTTCAATCTTTTGGCTTATTAAAACAAATGGCAGACATACTTAACTCCACTTTAAAAAATGATTATTTAATAGGAACTGCATTGGGATTGCTTTCTGCCATTGTTGATAATGTACCCTTAGTTGCAGCATCACAAGGAATGTATGATTTATCAACCTATCCAACTGATCATCCTTTTTGGGAGTTTCTTGCTTTTACAACAGGAACAGGAGGAAGTGCCATTATAATTGGTTCAGCAGCCGGCGTAGCTGTGATGGGAATTGAGCATATTGATTTTATGTGGTATCTGAAAAAAATTAGCTGGCTGGCATTAATTGGTTTTGTTGCAGGTATTTTGGTATTTCTATTGCAAATGCAAATTGGATAGGCTGGCTGTCTAAATGGAAATAATAATCAAATCTATTAACGAAGATTAAAATATTTTACCAATAGATTATCCAATTTCTGCGGACAAAGCTTACCAGAATGCAATTCATGATGGTAATTGCTACGCTTACAGGGCTTGCATCCGGGCTTGTAGCGGTGTTACTTAAAACGTTGGTTCATTTCATTCAGCATTGGATAAAAGAAACACCTGTTTCAAATCTTGCCTATTTATTATTTCCGGGCTTTGGTTTAATCATAACAGTTTTTATTATCCGTAATTTCTTTGGAGGGCAAATAGAAAAAAGGTATCGCAATGGTATTGAAAGCCATTGCCCGTAAGTCTTCTTTCATTCCACTAAATCATACTTAACTGCATGTAGTTACCAGTTCGATAACAGTTGGGTTAGGCGGCTCCGTGAATGTCAAGCAAGCTAAACTGTTTTAAACGAAAACAATCGACCAACTTTGATTGTGAATGACATGAAACTTGGCGAAAACGCATCAGGTGCCATAGGATTATTTATTGATGTAAAATCGTAAGGCTATTTTAGCGACTTAAAAACTACTAACAAACAATAAACTGTTTTAAAGAATGTATTCAAGATTATTTTCAGTCCTGTTTTTTTTAATTGTTTGTTCAAATATTTATGGGCAACAACAATTAAGGAGATTTTTTCAACCAGCTAATTTGGTAAATAAAATATCTTTTGGTGCAAATGAAAAAGCTGGGCGTTATGTACATGCGAAAGATGCCAAAATATATTACGAAGTTTACGGAAAAGGGTAACCCATCGTATTGCTACATGGTGGTTTATTTGGTTCTACAATAGAAATGGCGGCATTTATTGATAGTCTAAAAATAAACTTTCAAGTGATTGCTGTTTCTACAAGAGGACATGGCAAATCTGAAATTGGCACCAACCCGCTTACGCTAGAACAAAGGGCCAATGACGTAATGGCCGTCATCAATTCTGTAACAAAAGACAGTGTCAATATTCTTGGATTCAGCGATGGCGGTTTTACAGCCTACAAAATAGCTTCACTGTATCCAGCCTGCGTAAAGAAAATGGTTGTAATTGGTGCTGGAGAATTATATCCTGGGTTAAGGGAATTTAATTTTAGTGCAAAACAAGCCATAAGTATGGACACTATTTATTGGAATCAGCAATTAAAACTAATGCCAGAACCAAACAGGCTTGAAGAGGTTTTTGAACAAGTGAGTAGTTGTTATAATAAATTGACCGTAGGAAAAGATTTATTGAGTTCTATAAAATGTCCTGTTTTAGTTATGGCGGGCGACCGTGACCAAAGTAATAGCGTTGAACACGTAGTGAATGCTGCACGAATGATTCCTGTCCATCAGATAAGTATTATTCCAAATAGCACACACCCTGTTTTTAATGAAAATTTGCAGCGGTTTGGGCTAGTTTAGCTCCTTTTTTAAAAGAATAAAAGGCAAGATATCAGTCAAATTAATAGAGCATTACTTACAAGCAATATCAACTTCAGCAATAATGGGTAAGGACAGACCGATTAGCAGCGTATAAGAAATCAAGCTTTTTCAGGCAGGCGCACCACTCCATCCTGTGGCTGCTTTGTCACTACAATTTCAAGTTAAATACAATTTCAGTTTTGCAAATTTGTTAATAAATATATTTTAACCTTGGATAAAGATTTTCTATGCTGCCTAAAATTACAGATGCGTAGAACTGTAGTGTTTTCAGGTTGTGTACTAATAACAGGCAATACTAAGTATAATGCCTGCGCACGGGGTACAGGTTGCTTATCCGGCAGATAAATAAATAATCTTAATAATATTTTTGACTTTAGGTCATATTTTTATATTTTTATATTTTATATAAAGCCAACGTTATGAGTAACTACGAACCAATAATTATTATTGAAGATGACGAAGATGATCAGGAGTTATTAAAAGAAGTATTTGAAAAATTGAAATACCCGAACAAGTTATTGTTCTTTTCCGATGGACAAAGTGCATTAGATTTTTTAAATGCTTCAACGTTGGTACCATTTCTAATACTTTCCGACATTAATCTTCCAAAACTTGATGGATTTGCGCTAAGGAGCAAAATAAAGATGGATGCAGGATTACAACTTAGGTGTATTCCCTACATTTTTTTTTCAACAGCTTTAAATCAGAAGGCTGTGATAGATGCTTATAGCATGTCCGTTCAAGGTTTTTTTGTAAAGCCAACTTCCATGGAAGAAATAGAAAAAACAATTACTGTAATTATGGAGTATTGGAAAAGATGTGCTGCACCTAACAACTTTATTATGCATGTGCTAAAACAATAAATTATAAATGTAAATAGGTCTTTTTTAAATACTTCTATTGCATAAAAACCAGACTGGCACAGCACGCCGTCCTTTGTCTGCTTTGTTACTACAATTTCAACTTGAATATTTTTCTTGCCATTTCTGGTGACCACTTTCACCGTCTGTGTAGGTACCCCCACCCACGTGTAGCAAAATAAAGGATGATTTTTGCGTGGCTGGTTTTTTGGTTGGATAATCGGCCATTCAACGCAATACAGAAATCAATTAAAAGCTACCAGTTACAAGCCCAAACAGGCCAGTTACTGATAGGTGGAGTTATCTTCTTTATATATTCGTTGCATCGTATTATTTATTAGTCTTTTACAAATACATTTACCATATAGTTGATATGCAGGGAGGGCCGCATTTATTAGGGCTTACCTAAACTGCAGTTATCGTATTTGCACAACTTATAAATATTTAGAAAGGCGCTACTTATGAAAAAAGAATTGAGTATTAGTAAATTAGAAAAATTGTTTAATTAGTAAGAGAGAGAGAGAAGGCTTTCGCATGTATTTAAGTTAGCTGCAAGCATACCGCAGACTCAGACATCTAACGCAATTTTCAGCCATTACCAATTAAGTATGAATTATTTTTTTATGGATGCCATTGTTCCTTTTTTAATCCGCCGCAGTTGGGAACGGTCTTCAGATTGATAAAACGGCTAAAGTATACGTGATTCATCATGGTTAGAAAAGTGAGGTATGAGTACCAGATTGCCCGATGCATAACAAGATGTAACTTGCAAACGGGTGCCGTTAACAATGTAATTACCTTTTTTTATTTAGTAATTAAAAGAACAATCTAATATGAATAACCAATATTATAATCCCGAAGACTTAAAAAAATTTGGTAATATATCAGACTTTCAGAAAAACCTGGGTGAAAAGTTTTTTGCTTATTATGGAGAAGTTTTTAAAGACAGTGAATTATCAGCAAGAGAGAAATCATTAATTGCTTTAGCTGTTGCACATGCTGTGCAATGCCCTTATTGTATTGATGCGTACAGCAGCGACGCTTTTGAAAAAGGGTGGAGTGAAGGGCAGATGATGGAAGCGGTACATGTTGCCTGTGCAATCCGTGGGGGCGCTTCACTCGTACATGGTGTGCAGATGATGAACAAGGTAAAAGAAATAGCAATGTAATGAAATCATTGAAAGCACAACATAGTTTTCTTGCTGAAGCTCATCAACAATTGGAAATAATTGAGCATGGGCAATCCGGTGATTTTGCACTCGTTCCATTTCAACAAAAATTAGAGCAATCAGGCTTATATCCACTAACGCCAACACAAGTGGAGATTTTTCAGGTGAATATTGGCAAGATGTGCAACCAAACGTGCAGGCATTGTCATGTTGATGCCGGACCTGATAGAAATGAAATCATGACCAGAGAAACGATGCAACAATGCATTAATGTTCTGCAAAAAAATCCGCAATTAAAAGTGGTTGATCTTACAGGTGGAGCACCTGAAATGAACCCCAACTTTCGTTGGTTTGTTGAAGCATTAAAAAAGCTGCACAAACAGGTAATTGTTCGTTGCAACCTCACTATTATCCTGGCAAATAAAAAATATTACGACCTGCCAGAGTTTTATAAAATGCATGATATAGAAGTTGTTTCCTCACTTCCTTTTTATACACAGGACAGAACGGACAGGCAGCGGGGCAATGGTGTATTTGATGATAGTATTAAGGCACTTCAAATGTTGAATAAAGTAGGTTATGGAATGGAAGGAACCGGGTTAATATTAAACCTTGTTTATAATCCTGCAGGTGCTTTTCTGCCACCATCTCAACTGTCGCTTCAAAAAGAATATAAGCTTTCATTGATTAGGCAATATGGGATTGAGTTCAATAATTTATTTGCGATTACCAATCTTCCAATTAGTCGGTTTTTAGATTATCTGCTGCAAAGCGGTAATTATGAAAGCTATATGGAAAAGCTGGTGAATGCTTATAATCCTGTAGCAGCCGCCAATGTAATGTGCCGCAATACCATTTCAATTGGATGGGACGGTTATTTGTATGATTGCGATTTTAACCAGATGCTGGAATTAAAATTAAGTGGTGAAAGTAAGCATATTAAAGACTTTGATATAGCAGCATTAAACAAAAGAAATATAATTATTGGTCAGCATTGTTACGGCTGCACTGCAGGCGCTGGCAGCAGTTGTGGTGGTTCTGTAACTTAAATTATAAATGATGGAAGAATTTTTAAAAGCAAAGGATTACTTACTGCAGCAAGGTATTGAAAAACCTGAAATAGGTATTGTATTAGGTACTGGTTTGCATCAACTACTCAACCATATAGATGTAAAGCAAACAATTGCCTATAAAGATATTCCGGGCTTTCCGGTTTCTACAGTGGAATTTCATAAAGGCAATTTGATTTATGGTACAGTTGGGGATAAAAATGTCCTCATCATGCAGGGACGCTTTCATGCTTACGAAGGTTATTCCATGCATCAGATTGTATTTCCAATTAGGGTAATGAAACTATTGGGGATTAAAAATCTTTTTTTATCCAATGCTGCCGGTGGCATAAATCTGGCTTTCAAAAAAGGTGATTTGGTTTTAATTGATGACCATATCAACCTGCTTAATGGTAATCCTTTGAGCGGAAAGAATTATGATGAATTAGGCAGCCGTTTTACTGACATGAGTGAACCTTATGATGTTGGACTGAAAAAATTATTTGAGCAGAAAGCAAATGAGTTAGGTATTTCATTAAAGAAAGGTGTTTATGCAGCAGTGCATGGCCCCAATCTGGAAACAAAAGCAGAATACCGGTACTTAAAAATAATTGGTGCTGATATGGTTGGAATGTCAACCGTACCGGAAGTAATTGCAGCCGTTCACTTACAGCTTCCATGCGTAGCTATTTCTGTGATTACAGATGAATGTGATCCTGAAAACTTAAAGCCGATAAATATTGCAGAAATCATTGAAGTGGCAGGCAAAGCAGACAGTAAGCTTTCGGTATTATTGAAAGAAATAATTACGACACTATAAATACAAAGCAATGTGAAATATTTCTTGTCAGCCTGTTACCTGTTTATTTTAAACACCTGCTATTCGCAAACTATGACGACTACTGCAAATTATATTCAAATTTCGCAGCAACTTCTTTACGCAGTACGTATAGGTGATAGCACTAAAAATTTTATCCTTCAACTTTCGGCGGCAGATAAAAATGAACTTAGAAAACAATTGCCAACCGATGCAGAAAAAAAAGCTTTCTGGCTTAACATCTACAATGCTTTTATTCAAAAGCTTCTTTCCAAACACGCTGAAAAATACAAAAGCAGAAATTCATTTTTTACCAATAAACAAATTGAAATTGCAGGTATAGCGCTAAGCCCCGATGATATAGAACATGGAATTTTGAGAAGGTCAAAAGTTAAATGGAGCCTCGGGTATTTCAACAAATTATTTCCCTCAAATTTTGAAAAAGATTTTAGGGTGTCAATCTTAGATAACCGTATTCATTTCGCATTGAATTGTGGCGCCAAAAGTTGTCCGCCCATTGCTTATTATGCGCCGGAAAATATTGATCAGCAATTAGAGCTGGCAACAAAAAATTACCTGCATAACGAAAGCAATTACGACACGGTGTTGAATGTTATTTATCTTCCAAAAATCATGAGTTGGTTTCGTGGCGACTTTGGCGGTAAAAAGGGAATGAAGAATATGCTGGAAAAATACAGCATCATTAAAAATAGTGAAGACTTTACCATCAGGTTTAAAGAATACGACTGGACACTTTTCTTAAATAATTACAGGCATTAAAATTGAAATGCATATGGATAGAGCCAACATATAGAAGAAGTTTTTGCACAATGTTCAATAAAGAGCAGAACCCTGAAGAGTGCGACGCAACAGGGTTTAATAGTAGTAACATAGTTTGGTTCATAATAAAAATTTGCTACTTAAATACTATTCCGTTAATAACTAAACAAACATGACTAGAGCACTTATAATTTTTATAAAAAACCCAACCAAAGGAGCAGTGAAAACAAGGCTGGCAGCAACCCTTGGAGATAAGGCTGCTCTCGATATTTATAAAAAGCTGTTGGCCCATACCAATGCCGTTACAAGTGGTGTATATGCTGATAAGTATATTTTTTATTCATCGCATATTGATGCAAATGATGAATGGAATGAAGCAGCTTTTGAAAAGGAATTGCAGACCGGAAATGATCTTGGCGAAAGAATGTGCAATGCTTTTGTTGCCTTATTCAACAAAGGTTATAGGCAGGTAGCAATTATTGGTAGCGACTGCCCAGATATAACAACAGATTTAATTGAGCAGGCATTTTTTGAATTAGATGGGTTTGACATTGTTATTGGCCCGGCAACTGATGGAGGCTATTACCTGCTTGCATTCAAAAAATTATCTCCGGCAATTTTTAAAAACATTACATGGAGCACAAATCAAGTGTTGGAGCAAACCTTAGCCATTTGTAAAAGCATCAATCAGTCTTTTCATCTGCTACCTGTTTTATCGGATGTGGATGTAGCAGAAGATATTGTTGGCAGGGAAGAATTTTTTTTATTAAAAAAATAAAGCCATGTTCAGCATCATCATTCCAACATACAATGAAGCTGACCAAATTGCAATAACAATCAGCAAAACAAATGCTGCCAATGGCAAGCATGAAGCAGAAATTATTGTGGTGGATGGTGGCAGCACTGATGACACCCTTGCTATTGCAGAACAATGCGGTGCATTAGTTGTGAAATGTGAACGCAAAGGAAGGGCCGCACAAATGAATAAAGGCGCATCTGTTGCCCGGTACCAATTGCTTTACTTTCTTCATGCAGACAGTGTTCCGCCAAATGATTTTACATCACATATTTTAAAGGCTTACAACCAGGAAATAAAAAGTGGCTGCTTTCGCCTTGCCTTTGATTATAACCATTGGTTTTTAAAAGCAAATGCATGGTTTACTCAATTTGATGTAAATGCAATTAGGTTTGGCGACCAGAGTTTGTTTGTTGCCAAAGGTATATTTGAAAAAAGCGGTGGCTTTAGAGAAAATTTGTTGATGATGGAAGACCAGGAAATTATTCATCGTCTTAAGAAATACGGGAAGTTCAAGGTGATGAATGATTACGTAATTACTTCGGCAAGAAAATATTTGGATAACGGCTTGTACAGGATGCAGGGTATTTTTTTCCGTATCTGGGCTATGTATTATTTGGGCTATTCACAGGAGCAAATGTTGAAAGTATATAGAAGATTAATAAGGAAGCAAAAACTATAAATTATAAGCATGGCATGGTGGCAGGCATTTAAAGAATGGTTTTTAAGTTTAGGGCAACAATACCATGTAAACCCTTACATATTCGGTGGTATTTATATTGGCGCCATCCCGCTCTTTTTTCTCTGCCTTGGCTGGACTATTAAAAACATAAAGAATAAAAAACCCTTTGTGTTGCCCTTATTACTTACCGGGTTATTTTTTATTTCAGCTTACTTATATCTCATCATTGCGGGAAAAAATATTCCATTGTGGGTATATATTTTTATAGGAGTGATGATTGTGTATGGAATTTATTCAACTGTTATAAAATTAAGAAACGCTTCAAAAAATAAATAGTAATGAAACCTTCAACAATAATATTTGATGTAAACGAGACCATGTTAGACATGTCTCCTCTAAAGAAAAAAATAAATAACCTGTTGGGCAGCAGCAAAGGTTTTAGCATTTGGTTTGTTATGCTGCTGCAATATTCTCTTGTTGATAATTGTACAGATATTTATCACGACTTTATTGCCATTGCCAATGCAACTTTAGATATGGCTGCTAAAGCACTTAATAAATCAATCAATGATAAAGAAAAAAAAGAAGCATTGGCAACTATTAAAGAATTATCAGCTTATCCTGATGTTGCTATAGGATTAAAAATCTTGAAACAAAATGGCTTTAGGTTGGCAACACTCACAAATTCGCCATTAACAACGCTTACTGCACAATTAAAAAACTCAAACCTTACCGAATATTTTGAGGCCACCCTTAGCGTTGATACCATTAAAAAATATAAACCTTCATTAGAAACATATAAATGGGCAGCAGAACAGTTATCAATTAATGTTGGTGATGCAATGTTAGTTGCTGCGCATGGATGGGATATTGCAGGGGCATTACAGGCAGGTATGCAGGCAGCTTTTGTAGAACGAAAGGGGCAATCACTTTATCCGCTTTCAACAAAGCCACAATTTATTGGGAAGGATATAGAGGATGTTGCCAACAAAATAGTTTCACATTATAAATAGGAAAGCATGAAACCAACTGATGAAAATGCAACGCTGCCGCCGGAGCAAAGACCTTTCAGAATATTAATAATTTCCGGTTCAGACAGAAGGCAATATAATTGCCCGGGTGTGGATAGTAAGTCAAGAATGTTGATGTTAAAGATGGCAGAAATGCTGCCGCAGGATTGGGAAATTGATTACGAAGATTTAGGCAACGTATATGCAAGAGCCAGAATACAAAGTTGCAATGCCTGCCTTTCTACATCTATGGCTTTGTGTGTATGGCCATGTAATTGTTATGAAAAAGAAAGTAGCAAGGAACCTGACCTGATGTGGGATTTAGATTTATATGCACGACTTGATATGGCTGATGCATGGGCAATCATCGGTCCTGTTAATTGGTACAGTTGCAGCAGTAATCTAAAATTAATGTTTGATAGATTGGTTTGCATGAATGGCGGCAATCCGGATGAAAAAACCATCAACCACAAAAACCCTGAAAAAGCAATGGCGCTGGAGCATACAGATGAATGGAAAGAAATGAGCTTAAATCACCTGGAAGGAAGAACAGCAGCATTCTTTTGTTATGGCGATGAAGGTGGTGATGAAATGGATGAAAATAATGTTCCGAAAATTTTGCAGCATAAAAATTATTTTGATGGAGTTGCAGAACCGTTTAAAGATATGCGTGACGCTTATGCACCCTTGGTTTGGCAATGCAGATATGGTGGTGTAGAAGTACCCAATAATTTATGGAAATATTGCACAAGCGGCAAAGGAAAAAAGTACAGTAATAACCAGGCAGAAGATGTAATAAAAGAAGATACCTTTATGAATACTTTTGCTGCCTGGGTAAATAACTTTGAAAATTTGGTAAAAGAAAAAGGAAAAGTACCACCAAACAAATACAGAGCTTTTGGTTTTAAACCGCCATCACATATATGGGCAAATGTAGAAGATGGCATAAGGTATTTTAAAATGATGGTTGGTAAGCCGCCAAAAGGTTCTTCGCCACAAATACAGGAAGATATGGATTTGAACAAAGATGCAACATGGCACACCAAAAAAGGAGAAGGTGAAAAATTAAGAGATAATGATTAAAACTATTTTCGATACTTACGGTACACCGATACTAACAATCATTTTCATTATTTTATTTCTGCTTGAAACCAGGTTTCAATTAAGGAAAAGAGTACAGAAAAGATGGAAAAGAATCATGATTAATTTCATTGTTTCCCTTCCTGCTTTTGCTTTGCTGCGTATTTTATTTATTCCGGCAATCGTTTGGCTGGCAACTAAAAATCAATCATGGAATATTGGAATAAATTATCTGTTTAATGCATCACCCGCCATAAAGTTTGTTATTGCTTTTTTACTGCTTGATTACAGCAATTACATTTGGCATATTTTATTACACAAACTGCCTTTCATGTGGCGGTTTCATTTAGTGCATCATTCAGATTTAGACCTCGATATAACTACGGCATTCCGTTTTCATTTTGGCGAAATCATTGGCTCTGTCTTTTTCCGTGGTGCAGCAATTATTTTAATTGGCGCTTCACCAATCATGGTGCTTATTTATGAAATAGCATTTGAAGTAGCTACTCAGTTTCATCATAGTAATATCAAATTGCCTTTCCGGTTTGAAAAGATTTTAAATTTTTTAATTGTAACACCAAGAATGCACGGCATTCATCATTCCATGATAAAAACAGAAACCGATAGTAATTATTCGATCATCTTTTCTTTCTGGGATAGAGTGCATAAAACAGTTCAGTTAAACATACATCAAAATGAGATTGTAACAGGAGTTCCTTCTTATGCAGATGAAAAAGAACTTACAATTGGAAATTTATTAAAGTTGCCATTTACATCCATTCGTGAATGGAAGAATGGTGAAAGAATAGTTGGCAATAGTAATTAAATGAAGCCATAAAATCAGTTGCATACGGCTTTCACTTAGCCGGCGCACTAAGTCTGGCACATTTGCAAGGCCCACAAAGCTGACACACAAAAGACAACCTTGCAAAAGAGCCTGCCTTGTGCCAACGCTTCGGGGACACACCCTGCCGTTGGACACAGTATTCGGTTTGACACAGTAAGACGAAGGGCGAAAGTACAACATTGGTATTGCCAATAGTGAGGCTGGGCATTGAAACAATCAGTAGCGGAAATACCGTCGAACTTTGGTTCCGGACTTGACAAATAAAGCCGAGTTTTAATTCTTGTTATTTAAATTTATCAAAAAGCCAGGCAGCAGTTTCAGGCGGACGAATATAAAATACCCCACCATCGGCAATACCTGGGCGCTGTGTGCCATGCTAGTGCGACTCATTATTAGCCATAAACCAGATGATAATTTATGTACTGACGATTTATAAACTATGAAAAAGATAAAAGCTGTCATTTTTGACCTTGATGGAACATTAGCTAATACATTGCCTCTTTGCATTCAAGCATTTCGCCAATCTATAGAACCGCTCGTTAAACGCTCGATTTCCGATACTGAAATCATTGCTACTTTTGGACCCTCAGAAGAAGGAACTATAATGACATTAGCACCGAACCATTATCAAAAAGGAGTCTCTGACTATTTGTATTTTTATGAAAAATTGCATGAAATCTGCCCCATGCCGTTCGACGGAATAGAAGATTTACTAACCACTCTAAAAAATAAACAGATTCGTATTGCAATGGTAACGGGTAAAGGGAAACATAGTACACATATTTCGTTAAAGAAATTCCACATAACTCATTTTTTTGAATTCATTGAAACTGGCTTGCCTTTGGGACCAAGAAAGGCCGAAGGAATTCAGATAATTTTAGACTCATTACCAGCGATAAAAAAGGACGAATTTATTTATGTAGGCGATGCCGCCAGTGATATCATTGCAAGTAGAAAGGTTGGCATTCCTGTTATTGCAGCTTCCTGGGCGGCCACGGCAGAACCTGAAACTTTAAAAGAATTAAATCCAGACGAATTATTCTACAACATAAAGGACTTTACAAACTGGCTTTATACAAAAATATAGCAGCTTTTTTTTACAAAAAAAGCACAGCGCACAACAACCAGAACTTCGTTGGGCCTGCAAGGACAACGATAAAGCCTTAGTTGTACTGAACTCACACTGGCACAGCACTCCGTGCTTTGCCTGCTTTGTTACAACAATTTCAAGTTGAACACTTTAGTTTCCGTGGCTCATGCAGCCTCCCCCACCCCTCGGCGAGTGTATCCCCGAAAATATATAAACAGACCGAACTCATCTACATTTTGCAAGGCAAAGCTAGTTTGCCTAACCAAAGAAAAGGCCAAACCTAGCCATAGCAATGGGCAAACCTAACCCTAGGAATGGGCAAACCTATCCATAGAAATGGGCAAACCTAACAATAGGAATGGGCAAACTTATCCATAGGAATGGCTAAACCTAACCATAGGAATGGGCAAACATATCCATAGAAACGGTCATACCTAACCATAGAAATGGCCGCACCTAACCATAGATATGGCCAAACCTATCCATAGGAACGTTCATAGCTAACCATAAAAATGGGCAACCCTAGGCATAGAAACGGTAATACCTAACCAAAGGTAACGGCATAGCTATCCATAGGCCCGGGCTACTCTTACCTGCTAATTAACCATTTTGGTGATGGAGCAGCCCACTTTTTATTTGTACCAGAAAAATCTTTTAAAAAAATATTACTTTTTTTCCCGGGGAGCAAAGTGAGTTTATATTACATTCTTTTTCAAACCGTTATGATTTAAAATGCTGTTGGTTTACTGGTAATTTTGGTGAATATAATGGCGTAATACAGGTACAGCCTTAGGTTGGTCATATACTAAAATTAAACATGCTATCGTTAAATAAACATTAACGATATTGTTAATACCCCCTTAAACCTTTATTTTATGAGAAATTGTAAAATCAATTTCGATGGGTATGCAGAACCCGAACTACTGCAAAAGACAAGAGCTGCCGTTATAAAAATGACGGGCAATGCCAATTTCCCCAACATTGTGCCTACTGCCGCCAACATGGCAATAGCAGCAGACAGTTTTGAAGCCGCCATGGCAAATGCATCTACCGGCAACAAGGATGCAATTGCCAATAAGAACGCACAAAAAGCCTTACTACAGGGCATGATGTGGAGCTGGGGCCTGTATGTAAACCTCTTAAGCGATGGCGACCTCGAAAAGCTGACAAGCAGCGGTTTGCCCATAACGAAAGAGCCTACACCAGCAGTGCTGGGCGTACCGGAAAACCTGGTAATTAGCCAGGCCGTTAATCCCGGCACGGTAGAGGTAAGTTTTAAAGCGGTTGACAAAGCTATTAACTACCGCTACGAATGGGCTACAAACCCCATTACTGCCAACACGGTATGGCAGGGCATTATCAGCACCTCCCGCAAACAGGTAATCAGCAATCTTGAACAAGGTAGCAATTACTGGTTTAGGGTAAGGGCTTATGGTACCAGAAAACAGGAAACAGTTAGCAACGAAGTACTCGAATTTGTGGTAGTTCGCAACGACAGAAGCAAAGCAGCATAACACCATTAGCTGTATTTTTAAAAAGCCTTTCTGTAATGGAAAGGCTTTTTTTATTTGCCGGTAGTAAGGTTGGTTTACTTTCAGAACTCCTGACTTATTGCAAACTAAAATCCATACTTTTCATTTTTTTTGTCCAGGCAACTGAGCTCTGAATAAGCATCGTTGCATCGCCCTCTTGTACTTTTGAACATATAGCAGCACTTTCAATTTGCGAACTACTCTTTAATTTATAAGCAAGGGTATGGTGTTCTCACTTTATAGTCTTTTTATTAATACTGCTGGTTTTCAAAAAGGCTTAGTGAGCAAAAACCGGTAACGAGCGGTGGTTGCAAAAGCTCCTGAATTTAGAAATAACCTACCGACTAATAAGTCAAATCAACCAACTAATAAATTAAAATAAAAGCTACCATTTCTTTGCTTATATTCCCCTCACATTCTTTTTAAACCTACTTAAACCCAAAACAATGCTGCTATACTTTCTTAATAGAAAAACTGCTGAATTTACCGCCTGTTATCAGCTACATCCTGCGCATTTAATAGAATCTGCTACCTATTGTTGATTAAAAAAAGGAAAAGGCATTTACAACCATACTTTAATATTGATGATTTGTTCATATCTGAAAAAATTATCAACACGGCATGAATATACTACGCATAAAAAAGCCCCCGATAAACGACGAGGGCAAGAACGTAAATGTTTGCACAACGGAATAATCCTTATTGTGATTTGCTTCATAACAAATGTAATAACATTTTTTTAAATAAACTTTATGAAAAAAATACTAGGCTTAGATTTAGGAACAACCTCTATTGGATGGGCTTTTGTAAAAGAAGCAGAAAATAGTAATGAGCAATCATCAATTGAGAAAATTGGTGTTCGGGTTAATCCCCTTAGTACAGATGAACAAACTGATTTTGAAAAAGGTAAAAGTATTTCTATAAATGCTGACCGGACATTAAAACGTGGTGCAAGAAGAAATCTGCAACGCTACAAACAAAGACGTGAAAATCTCATTGACGTCTTAAAGGAAATAGGTTTTGTTGAGGGTACAACTTCTTTGGCAGAAGAAGACAAAAATACCACTCATTCAACTTTTAAATTGCGCTCTAAAGCTGCATCAGAACAAATAGAAAAAGCTGCATTTGCAAGAGTGTTACTGATGATAAATAAAAAGCGTGGTTATAAAAGCAGTCGCAAAGCAAAAAATGAAGATGAAGGACAAGCTATAGATGGAATGGCTATAGCAAAAACTTTATACGAAGACAATCTTACGCCAGGACAATACAGCTATCAATTGTTACAAGCAGGGAAAAAATATCTGCCAGATTATTACCGGTCTGATTTACAAAATGAGTTTGACAAAGTATGGCACTTACAAAGCAAATTTTATCCAGAATATTTAACTGACGAATTTAAAAAAGAAATAACGGGAAAAGGGCAAAAGACTACTGCTGCTATTTTTGGAAAACAGTATGAGTTTTATCCTGCCGAGAATAAAGGTACAAGAGAGGAAAAGAAAATGCAGGCATATCAATGGCGGGCAAAAGCAATAAATGAGCAATTGGATATTAAAGAAGTAGCTTTTGTATTTGCAGAAATAAATAATAATCTCAACAATTCCAGTGGCTATTTGGGTGCTATAAGCGACCGTAGCAAAGAACTTTATTTTAAGCAAGAAACCATAGGCCAATATTTATACAATCAGTTACAACATGATCCGCATACAAGGATGAAGAACCAAGTATTTTACAGGCAGGATTATTTAGATGAGTTTGAAAAAATATGGGAAATACAGGCTTTGTTTTATCCTGAACTTTCGGTTAAGGTTAAAACAGAAATACGAGATATTATTATATTTTATCAGCGGCGATTAAAATCGCAAAAAACATTGATTAGTTTTTGTGAATTAGAAAACGAAGAAATTGAAATTGAAATTGATGGTAATAAAAAAACGAAACTTAGAGGCTCAAAGGTAATTCCAAAATCCTGTCCTCTGTTTCAGGAGTTTAAAATTTGGCAGAATTTAAATCATATTGAAATAAAAAATGTAAAGACCAAAGAAATTTTTTCTTTACCGATTGAAACAAAAGAACAACTGTTTGAAGAACTTAATATCAGAGGTAATCTTAGTAAAAAGGAGGCCTTAGTATTAATAACAGATAAACCAAATGAGTTTGATTTAAATTTTGCTACGTTAGAAGGCAATCGTACTAACCAGGCATTATACGAGGCTTTCTTAAAAATGATGTTACAGGAAAATGAAGAGATAGAGTCTTCAAAATTCACAACATCAGACTTAAAAGAAAATGTACTTGCCTTTTTTGAAAAAGAAAATATTAATCAAAATATTCTTGATTTTAATACCGAAATAGAAGGTAAAGAATTTGAAAAACAGCCTTCGTATTTATTTTGGCATTTACTATATTCCTATGAAGGTGACAACTCAAATACAGGCAATGATAAACTATTAGAAAAACTACAAACGACTTATGGCTTCAAGCGACAATTCGCTCAGGTACTTTCCAATATTTCATTTCAGCCAGATTATGGGAGCCTTAGTGCAAAGGCAATCCGCAAGGTTTTACCTTTTATGAAAGCTGGACATCCATTTTCAGGAGACTTTGAAAAGAATGGGTTGATAAGTGCTAAAGTATTGGCAGGTTATAAGGATTCACCTTCTTTAACCAAAGAAGAAAATAATAAACGGGATTTGAAAGAGAGCTTAAAAATTCTTGCTAAAGGCAGTCTAAGAAATCCTGTTGTAGAAAAGATATTGAATCAAATGGTGAATGTTATCAACACCATTATAGCTGATCCTACACTTGGCAAACCGGATGAAATACGAATAGAACTGGCAAGAGAATTAAAAAAAAGCAACGATGAAAGAAAAGAGATGACAACCAATATCAATGCAGCCAAGTTAGACCATGATAAATTTAGAAAAATATTAAGTGTTGAATTTGGCATTAAAAATCCAACACGTAATGATATCATTCGGTACAAGCTGTATGAAGAATTGAAAAATAATGGTTACAAAGAGCTATACACAAATACTTATGTTCCTAAAGAAAAACTTTTTTCAAAAGAATATGACATTGAGCATATCATACCAAAGGCAAGATTATTTGATGATAGCTTTAGTAATAAAACATTAGCCCCAAGACAGATAAATCTTAATAAGAAAGACAGAACAGCTTATGATTTTATCTTAAACGATTACGGTGAAGAAAAGCTAAATGAATTTCTTTCAAGAATTGAAACGCTTTCCAAATTAAAAGATGGTGAAAAATTTTGTGTAAGCAAAGCCAAATATAAAAAGCTATTGATGAAAGTTACAGAAATCGGAGAAGGTTTTATTGACAGAGATTTACGGGACAGTCAATATATTGCCAAGAAAGCCAAGCAAATGTTAGAAGAAGTTTGCCGAACAGTTACCACAACTACAGGTAGTATTACAGACCGCTTAAGGGAAGACTGGGATTTAATTAATGTGATGCAAGAATTAAATTTTGATAAATACAAAAAGTTAGGCCTCACCGAAATGATAGAAAAGAAAGACGGCAGTTTTAAAGAACGCATTAAAGATTGGACAAAACGAAATGACCATCGCCACCATGCAATGGATGCGTTAACAGTAGCATTTACAAAACATAGCCATGTTCAATATTTGAATAATTTAAATGCAAGACGTGACGAGAGTAATAAAAAACATGCTTCTATTTTTGGCATAGAACAAAAGGAAACTTATAAGGATGCTGATAATAAAAGAAAGTTTAAAGCCCCACTTCCACACTTTAGAGAAGAAGCAAAAAAACACCTGGAAAATACTTTAATTTCTTTTAAAGCAAAAAACAAAGTTGTTACAAAGAATAAAAATATTACCAAAGTAAATGGCAAAACAATTACAAAAATTGAACTTACACCAAGAGGTCAATTACATAAAGAAACTGTCTACGGTAAGCTTCAGCAATATAATACCAAAGAAGAAAAAATAAACGCAAAGTTTGATGAAGCTGCAATTTTAAAAGTTGCTAAACCTGCTTTTCGTACTGCACTCTTAAACAGATTAAAAGAGTTTAAACAAGATCCTAAGTTAGCTTTTACTGGTAAAAACAGCCTTGATAAAAATCCAATTTATATTGATATTGAAAAAACAATTGTAGTTCCTGAAAAAGTTAAGGTTGTTTGGTTAGAAGATGATTACACTATTAGAAAAGATGTTACTCCGGATTTAAAATTAGATAAGGTAATTGATATTGGCATTCGTACTATTTTACAAAAAAGGTTAGAAGAATTTAAGGGTAATGCCAAAGAAGCATTCAGTAATCTTGATAAAAACCCTATTTGGCAAAATAAAGAAAAGGGTATTTGTATTAAACGAGTAGCTATCAGCGGCATAAAAAATGCCGAGGCATTACATAATAAAAAAGACCATCATGGCAAAGAAATATTAAATGAAAATGGGCAACTAATACCCGTAGACTTTATAAGTAGTGGCAATAATCATCATGTAGCGATTTATAAAGATGAAAAAGGAGATTTGCAAGAAAACATCGTTTCATTTTATGAGGCTGTAGAACGTGTAAATCAGGGCTTGCCTATAATAGACAAGACGTACAACCAAGTTGTAGGTTGGCAATTTTTATTTACAATGAAACAAAATGAATATTTCATTTTCCCTTCTTTAGATTTTGATCCTTCAGAAATTGATTTACTAAATCCTGTGAATAATAAATTGATTAGTTCACATTTATTTAGAGTTCAAAAAATTGCTACCAAAAATTATGTCTTTAATCATCATTTAGAAACAAAAGCTGTTGATGGAGAACTATTAAAAACAAAAAAATCACTTTCTGAAATTTCATATTTTTTTATACAAACGCCATCAAAACTTAAAGATATTATCAAAGTTAGAATTAACCATATAGGTCAAATCATAAAAGTTGGCGAATATTAAAAATAATATATGATTAAACGTACCCTATACTTTGGCACCCCGGCTTATCTTAAAACAAAAGAGGAGCAATTAGTTTTTGAAAATGCAGAAACAAGTGAAACAAAATCGTTGCCGATTGAAGATATAGGTGTATTGATCTTAGACCATCAGCAAATAACTATTACACAGGCATTGATTGCAAAACTGTTAGCCAATAACGTAGCATTGATAACCTGCGATAACAGCCACCACCCTACAGGGTTGTTATTAAATTTAGATGGCAATACATTGCAGAGCGCCAAATTTCAGGCACAAGTTGATGCCACAGTACCGCTTAAAAAACAATTATGGCAGCAAACCGTTTGCTGTAAAATAAACAACCAGGCAGCTTTGCTGGAAACCTGCAGGATACCTGTAAAAAATATGCGCAACTGGGCCAGCGAAGTTAAAAGCGGCGACAGTGATAACCACGAAGCAGTGGCGGCAGTGTATTACTGGAAAAATATATTTCCGTTGTTTCCAGATTTTAAAAGAGAACGTTTTGGAGCTGCTCCGAATAATTTACTAAACTATGGTTATGCTATTTTGCGGGCAGTAACAGCCCGAAACCTTGTAGCAAGTGGCCTTTTACCTACGCTCGGCATCTTTCATAAAAACCAGTACAATGCCTATTGCCTTGCCGATGATATCATGGAACCTTACCGGCCATTTGTAGATAAGGTAGTACTAAACATCAT
>JANYCA010000164.1 GCA_025360525.1 Chitinophagaceae bacterium
ACGGGAACATCACTGCTCACCAGCATGGTTCCAAAAGAAGCGCCTATCTCCCACTGACTACGGGGCCTGGCAGGAAAACTATAGGTATTGTTCCAGAATTCATTTTGTTGCTTCATTCCCGCAGCAGGGATAGCAGATGAATCCGCAATTCCGCCGGTAATTACCTGGGCCTGGGTTTGAGCATTTAAACAAAATGATACAACTATAAATAAACAAATACTAAGGTTTTTGTACCTCATATAAGGGTGAGTTTTTGGTATGCTGTGGTTGTTTGTTTGGTAAACCTGTGTAATTCAATTAATAGTATCGTGTAAATATAACTTTTTTTACGTTCATTTCAACTTGAAATGGACTGAGCACTATGTATAACTTTTTTTCGCACAAAACGTCCGTATCAAAACGATTAAAAGTAAAGCTGTTCTGTAATTTTTTTGTCTTTTCTAAATAGATTTCATCCACGCTAAAATATATCATAGCAAGATAAACTTACACCACACGAACATAACTCAATATGAGTAAGAGAAGGGGCAAGGAAAAAATCTTATTTAGCAAAAACCCGGGATGAACGCCGGCATTTTACTTTGGTCTATCCGGTGAATTGGTAGCAAAGACCACTACATTATCCTTTAGCGTGTATACTTCACCCGTATGGGGGCAAGTATAGCTTCCTTCACCAATCAGCGGCAACTGCATTCGTTCACCAAATTTCGTCATCCAGCCAATGTGTTGAGCTGGCACACCCACATACAATGCAAAAGCCGGGACGTCTTTATTCACAAGGGCACCGGCTCCAATAAAAGCATATTCCCCAATGATAATGCCACTTATAATGGTGCAGTTGGCTCCCAACGTAGCACCTCTTTTTATCAAGGTGTCTTTATACTCCTGCTTTCTTTCAATAAAAGCCCTGGGGTTGTAAACGTTGGTAAAAACCATTGCCGGCCCGCAAAACACATCGTCCTCAATTGTCACGTTATCATAAACCGAGACATTGTTTTGAATTTTTACACCATTCCCAATAATAACCTTGTTAGCTACAAAAACATTTTGACCTAACACACAGGATGAACCGATAACAGCTCCTGCACTTACATGCACCCAATGCCAAATGCTGGTGCCATCACCAATGGTTGCTCCGGGATCTATAATGGCTGTTTCGTGTTGGTAAAAACTCATATTTTACATTGAAAACTAAATCTAAAACTATTTTGTTGGGTACTTGCTGATATCGGCAATAAATAATGAAAAAATAATGCTGGCATCTTGAAACTTTTCATCAAAAGCGCCCTGGGAATTATTAACCCCACCAACTCTATGGCAAAAAAAAAGCGAAACCACTAGTGCTTCGCTTTTTAATAGAATTATTATTTATTTAGCCTAGTGCTACTCTTTTAAATTCGCTTACTTTCAGTTCCGCATCAATGCTCTTTAAAAAGTCGTTTACAGATTTGGCATTGTCCTTAACAAAAGGCTGGGCCATTAATGTGTTCTCTTTAAAAAACTTGTTTACTTTTCCTACAGCAATTTTCTCTGCCATTTCAGCTGGCTTACCTTCTGCTTTAATTTGCTCAATAGCAATTTCCCTTTCACGGGCAATTGTTTCCGGAGCAATGGAGGTTTCGTCAACGGCCAGTGGATTCATTGCAGCAATTTGCATGGCTACATCCCTGCCGGCATCACCTGCATTTTTGTTGAAAGCAACTAAAACACCCATGCGGTTGGCACCGTGTATGTAACTTGCTACAAATGGCGCATCTACTCTTTCGAATTTGATGGCGATTTTTTCACCGATAGCTGCTAATTTATCATTGATCAATTCAGCAATTTTAGTACCGTTAATGGCAACTTCGTTTAATTCCTCTGCACTTTTTACATTATTGGCTAATGCTGCTTCAGCAATGCTTTCTGTAAAGGCAACAAATTCTGCATTCTTACTAACGAAATCAGTTTCGCAGCTAACACAAACAATCATTCCTGTTTGGTTATCGGCAGAAGTTTTGGCGAAGATTACGCCTTCTTTTGCTTCCCGGTCGCTTCTTTTTGCGGCTACTTTTTGGCCTTGTTTGCGAAGCCAATCAATGGCTGCTTCAAAATCGCCGTTGCTTTCTGTTAAAGCTTTACGGCAGTCTAACATACCTGCACCGGTTGTTTGGCGCAGCTTGTTTATTTCTGCGGCTGTTATTGTTGCACTCATGTATTAAAATTTTAAAAAGCAGCATTGAAAGTTATTTCAATGCTGCCGGTAAGTTTTAAATAGTTTGATTAAAATTTCATCCTGTTCTTTGCTGTGTTACTAAAGGAGAACAGCTACTATCTCGGACCGCCTGTTCCACCTGGTTTTCTGCCGCCAGCACCTGGTCCGGGAACCCTGCGTTTGGTTGGGGCTGCACCACCTCTTGATCTTTTATTCCTATCATCGCCGCCATCATTTTTTTGTTCAAAACGGGCTGCTTTTGCTTCTGCTGATTCATCAGAATCTGAAGTACTATCATCTTCATCTTTTTCAGCCAGGCGTTCTGCCAAACCTTCTGCGATGGCTGCTACTATATAGTTAACAATGATTGCGATAGATTTGGTTGCATCATCATTTGCAGGAATGGCGAAATCCACTTTATTAGGATCCGAGTTGGTATCAACCATACCAAACGTAGTGATGTTAAGCCTTTTGGCTTCTGCCAAAGCGATGTGCTCGTGCCCGATATCTACTAAGAATAAAGCTGCCGGTACCCTGCTGATTTGTGCAATACCACCCAGCACTTTTTCCATTTTATCTTTATCACGGGTTAATGTTAACCTTTCTTTTTTGGTAAGATTATCAATGCTGCCGTCTCCCAATAATTTTTCAATACTCTGCATTTTTTTAACGCTCTTACGAACGGTATTAAAATTGGTAAGCATACCACCCAACCAACGCTCCGTAACATACGGCATGTTGATCATTTTGGCACAATCGGAAACAATTTCCTTTGCCTGCTTTTTTGTAGCTACAAACATGATTTTTTTACCGCTTTTGGCGATAGACTTTAATGCTGCAGCAGTTTCCTGTAATCCTTCAACAGTTTTGTTGAGATCAATAATGTGAATCCCTTTTTTCTCAGCGAAAATGTAGGGTAACATTTTTGGATTCCATTTTTTCTTTAAATGACCAAAGTGTACGCCTGCTTCAAGTAGTTGCTGTTGTAAGGAAGTATTATTTTCCATTGTAATATTTTGAAAATGTGAAAATGTGAAAATGTTTGAAAACGAAATCCCTTTTCACCCCTTCAGGGGATGGGGGCTTAACGTTTGCTGAACTGGAAGCTTCTTCTTGCTTTTTTACGGCCTGGTTTTTTACGCTCTACCACACGTGAATCCCTGGTTAAAAAACCGGCTGCTTTTAAAGAAGGGCGATAATCTGCACTTACTTCGAGTAACGCACGGGCAATACCCAATTTGGCAGCTTCTGCTTGTCCTTTTACTCCACCACCTTTTGCGTTGATTACGATATCAACCTTGTCAGCCATTTCCACTGTTTTCAATGGAGCTTCTAATTGATTCTGTAAATAAACCAGTGGAAAATAGGTTTTATAATCTTTACCGTTAACGGTTATTTTGCCTTCGCCCTTACTTAAGAAAACCCTTGTTACGGCTTCTTTTCTACGGCCTACAGCATTTTTTTGTTTTTCCATTTTTTTTTGAGCTTTGAGCTTTGAGCTTTGAGCTTCGAGCTTGCCGCCCGAGCTTACAGCTCGAGGCTGTTTTTAAAATTTAAGTTCTTTTGGTTGTTGTGCACTGTGTGGATGCTGTTCGCCAACATATACAAATAGTTTTTTGTACATTTTACGACCTAAACTATTTTTTGGCAACATACCCTTGATGGCTCTTTCGATGATAACTTCGGGCCTTCTTCTTAAAAGGTCTTTTGCTACTTCTTCTTTTCTACCGCCGGGGTAACCGCTAAAGTTATCGTAGAGTTTCTCTTCTAACTTATTACCGGTAAATTTAATTTTCTCGCAATTAATTACAATTACGTTGTCTCCACAATCAACATGTGGTGTGTAATAGGCTTTGTTTTTTCCACGAAGCACCGCAGCGATTCTGGAACACATGCGGCCAACGGTTTGATTAGTACCATCTATCACATACCAGTTGTGTATAACGGTAGCCTCGTTCGCATGTTTTGTTGTGAAATGTAGTTTACTCATTGTTTCTCTTTTTTAAGTGATTGCCACGCTATCCCGTAGGCAAGTAATTTTTTGGATGGCGAAGGTAGGCGGATGAAAGTTGTTTTCCTACAAAATGAGGATCTTTTTTTACTGCACCTTTGTAATCGATTGGTTTTCAGTAATTATTTTGACAAAGATTTTTTTTGATGGGTGATAGACAAGAGATGAACCGTAATATTTGAAATGTGTTAAATGATTTATCAGCATCAAATTGTATTACAAATTCAGAATGTCTTACGCTTGCTTATAAATTAAAGAGTTGTTTGCAAATTGAGAGCGCTGCCATATAATTAAAAGTACAAGAGGGCGATGCAACGATGCTTATTCAGGGCTCAGTGGCCCGGACACAAAAAATGAAAATTGTAAATTTTAGTTTTCGATAAGTCAGGCGTTTTGAAATTGACTGTTGAGAAATACCAGTTGCTGGTTATCGGCTCTCGGGCATCAGCGCCATTTGTTAATTTTCAAACAAGCAAACAAACTGCTTTTCAAAAGCAAATAAAGCCGGCATCGATGCCGGCTTTATTGTTTATTCATTTATAATCGAAAGAATGTAACCTATTTTATATTCTTTATTGCCCATTCACCATTGACCATTCACCCCTCGCCACACTAATTGATAGTAACTGTCTGCTTATTCTCGTCCAACGTAACGGTGTAGGTGCCTGCCGTAGCAGGTGTTTTGAAGTTTTTATCTCCATCCCATCTAATTTTACGTGCTTCCCCGACAGAATTGCTTTGGCCACTATTGTCTTCATAATCAAAAGCACCCCAATCGTTACCTGCTAAAAACTTGATGTCTTTATCGGCTTTTAAAGTTACGCTGATGGTCCACACTCCATTACCCTGGTAGGTCATTTGTGGCGAAGTGCCGGGGCTCCAATCACCAACACCTGCCTGGTTAATACCATCACCCACCAACCGCATTTCGGTAGCAGGGCTCATCAGATATTTAACGTCGTCCGTATTTCGGCCATCCCATATTACCCGGTAACGGCCTGTAGTACCCACGCCATTAAAAGCATCACTGTTTATTTTAAGGCTGCTTCCTGAATTTTGTGATGTGCCATAATTTTTTGGTTCACTCACACTTTTACTGCCGTTATCCCATTGATCATAGTCAATAAGTTTCCATTGGTTGCCTGCACTAAGATCTGTTAAGCCCACAAATAAATTGGTAGCTGCAAACCCCATTGCATAATTTGGGAATACATTGCCTGGCGTCCAGTTTGCACCGGTTCCTGCGCCTACAAAGCCCATTCTGCCTGTACTAATATTATATTTAAGCGTAGTTCTGTTTACGGTAATTCTGTAAACACCTGCGGCTTCTACTTTTAAATTATCAGGACTGCCAATTGCAAGATTACCATTGGAACCTCCGAAATTAACATCCCACGACCTACCCTGTGTTATTTTAAATTCGGAAAATTCCGGAAGATAAATATAGGTGTAGTACAAATCATTCAAAGCGCCATCCCTTGTATCACGGATCAATTCTGGTCCTGTTCCGGGGGTCCAATCATCGGGTCCATATCCTGTACTTGATTGAAAACTACCAGCCAGGTACAATCTTACGATTGGGAAATAGCTATTAACTGTTACAAAAAATATATTGGAATAAACAATGGAGCCCAATGCTGTAACAGCTTTTATTCTATAGGCAATTTTACCCTGGGTACCACCCACAACACCCAGACCAAGCGCCTGCGTATTGATTTCACCTTGAGTAAATGGTTTGCTAAAGCCTGCACCTGCAGCTACTTCTTTGGGAGCTGTAAAGGCCTTACCTGCAGAATCGTATTGCAATGTGTAAGTAATGGGACCTGTGTAACCTATGAACGACGGAGACCATGAAAAAGTAAGTGCATTTTGTGCTTGTGTAGCCAACGAAGCCGTAACAGTATTTACAGTGCTGGTTAGCGTAGAAGAGTCAGCAAAAGGGGTAACGGTTAATTTCAATGTATTGGATGCATAGCGCTCATTGTTGTTGCTGTAAGAAGAAAGTAATCTTACATCAAGTTCTCTTGAAACACCAACTGCATAGCCATAACCTAATAAAATGGTATTAAGTTCCCTGCCAGTTAAGGTATTGCTTAAAGTGCCGTTAACGGTTTTAGAAGCAGGGTTGCCGAATGTACCACCTGCGCTATCAAATTCAAGTACGTATTTGGTAGTGGAAGAATCATTTGCATACTTAGGGTTTGTCCACGAAAAAGTTACCACTGTTTTAGCTGTATCAGCCGCAAGCGGCGTAATGCTTGCAACAGAGCTGGTAAGCACCGGTGAAACACCTTCCAGGAATACAGGCAAAGGTTCCAACTTGTACAAATTGTCCACCTTATTACAAGCTGCAACTACCGTTGCAAGAGAAACCACAGCTATCAATAATTTAAAAATATTTTTCATTTTACTAGTTTTTATTGCTAATTATAATTTTACAACAACGTACTTTCCTGATCGAAAGTTGAGTATAATTTTGTAGTTGCCTGCTACGGATGGTGTTGGTATTGCGTCTGGATCGCTACCATATGCCGGACTGTTATCATTTAAGCCCAAATCACCACTTGATGCGGAACCCCCTGAACCACTTTTAAGGCCATATTGAGGTTGCCATTTGGTTAATGTTGACAAGAATTTGTAATATTTTCCCGGAACAAAACTCATGGTGATATTATATTCGGTTAAAGAAACTCTGTTTAATTTTTGAGCGGCAGGCGGGTCGTTCGTCCAGCTGCTAGGGCTAGCATCGCCTGTAATGTACAATACATTGGTAGTAGGCACGGGAATGGCTACATCGAGGTAGGGTGTAACTTTTATCTTTACCACATTTGAATACAATGGTACAGCAGTACCATTAGCAAGTGCCGCCTTAATTCGGAATTCCACATTGTAAACCTGGCCATCATTTAAAAGCAACCTGGTTAATATGCCATTTAATTCCTTAACGGTTAACACTTTTCTGAGCTCCCTTGCTATCGACAATTCCTGAAAATTACTGCTCGTAAAATTTCTACCTGCTGTATCTATCTGCAGTATATAAGTTACATCCTGCGAACTGATGCCGGTAGTTAATCTATAGTCGGGGTTGGTCCAGGAAAAAACAACTGCCGGGTTATCTGAATTGGCCCTCAATAAAACAACATCTGCAGTGCTGGAGGCGGTTAACACCGGTGCAGTGCCCCCTTTAAAAAACACTTTGTTTTCTTCCTTTTTACAGGCAGTAATCAATACAGCCGAGAAGAAAATAATACCCAATAATTTTAATATATTTTTCATAACAATAATTATTTATAGTGATGATTAGAAGCCTGTGTTTTGTGTAAGATTTGAATTTGCTACCAGGTTAGAAGCCGGAATGGCAAATAAATTATACTTGCTGTCTACCGCAGTACCTGATGAAACACCTCCTTTCCACGGCCATAATTTTGTACCGGAAGTAAGTAAACCAAAACGTACCAAATCAGTTCTGCGATGGCCTTCCCAATACAATTCTCTTGCTCTTTCATCAAGAATAAATGGCAGTGTAAGATCAACCGCATTTATCTGTCCCTGGTTGGTAGATCCGTAGGCTCTTTTCCTTATTTCGTTGATATATTTTAATGCATTTCCTGCATCTCCGCCTGCACCGTTGCGCAATATGGCTTCTGCATAAATCAAATACATTTCTGATAACCTAAAAATGGGAAAATCAACATCAGAAAAATTCTTGTTAATATCAGAAACCGGTCTGCCATCAGAACGTATGTTAACATATTTTTTTACTCTCGGCCCCTGGTTAAAATCACCTATGTCATTTATCACTAATTGAGCTGCGCCGGTGCCATATTTAGAAGTGGTAAACAATGCCCTTTTATCTGTTTCGCCTGTTTTGTCGTCAAATAAATTTACAAAAGCCGAAGTGGCCCGGTAGCCATACCATCCACCACCAACACCATAATCATTAAAATCATCGCCTGAGGCACAGTGAACAAAAAATGTAGTATTACCATAACCGGTAGTTTTTAGTCCATCACAATTAATGGCATAAATAAACTCATCTTTTGCCTTGTCATTATCGGCCATAAATGCACCGGCATAATTGTCGTACAACTTATAGCCTCCGTCAATTACTTTTTTAGAATAAATAATAGCCGTATCAAAAACTTTGGTATCGCTTGCGCCGGTGTATACATTTGCGTTGAGGTAAATGCGTGCCAGCAAAGCCCATGCTGCTCCCTGGTCTACCCTTCCATACTCGATGGTTTTAACTGGTGCCAATGAACCTTCAACCGCTTTCAACTCACTTGATATGTAATAAAATAAATCTTTGCGTTCAATTTGTCGTGGCAGGGTTGCGCCAATTTTATCCTCTTCGGTAACAAAGGTAGATTTGCCAAATAAATCCATCATAACCCAGTAGTTAAAAGCACGTAAAAAACGAACTTCTGCAACAGACTTTTTGATATCGGCTATTTCAGCATCAGAAATATCTCCTTTACTTTTTTTATCATTCAATTTAGCATCTGTACACTCTCTTAAATATTCATTAATTAGGGTGACATTGTAAATTGGTCTTGCATAAATTCCCTTTAAAAACGGATCAGCGTCGTTCCATCTGAAGTTGTGAAAATCTTTAATGGTTTGGTCATTCCATGCAACAACTGCTTCATCGGTTGGCAATTCTTGGCAATTGAAAAACATACGGATAAATGCTATCTGAGAACCCTCATCCAAACCGCCGCTTATATCTGCCGAACCAGCTGGCCCGGTATTACCGGAAGTTGCCATGGTACCATAAATTTTTGCCAATACACTTTTATAACCTGCAGCAGTTTTATATGCTTTTTCGGGGGTAAGATCGTTCTGTGGAAACAGATCAAGTTTTTTAGCACATGAAGCAGCAACAATCGCTACAATCAATAGTACGATTGCGTTTTTGATAATTGTATTTTTCATAATAGTCTTTTTATTTAGTATTTTAAAAATCCAGGTTTAATCCAAGTGAATAAACTCTTGGCCTTGGGTAGATGGTATTATCAACCTGGCTATCTCCTGAGTTTTCAGGATCGAGTCCTTTGTATTTAGTTATAACGAATACATTTTGTGCACTGGCTGATACACGAAGACCCGCCTTGCCTTTCAGTATTTTACCCACGTTGTAACCAACATTGATATTATCCAACCGGAAGAAAGAAGCATTTTCTACATAATAATCGGATAGATACTGATTATTAGAAAACCCTGTTTCAAGATAATTTCTTGAAACATTACTGGTGAAATTTAATGGATTTTTTATAGCCCTTAAAACACCCGAATTAGAGAAATAGTTGTTATACATATAATTTCCAAGACTGGCATGTGCTGCAAAACCCAGGTAAAAATCTTTATAATTAACCTGTGTATTTACGCCGAACAACATATCTGCCGAAGGTTTTTTATAAAGGTACCGATCGGCATCATTGATGATCCCATCCCTGTTAAAATCTTCATACAAGCCTTCAATGGGTTTACCGGTTGTTTCATCATAAATCTGCTTGTAAACAAAGAAGGTATAAGGAGCATAGCCTACTAAATGCCTTCCGATGTTATTTCCTGTACCGCCTGCAATACCACTTGTTGGAATGCCTTTAAAGTTGATATCCTTTTGCTTAAGCAGGTTGGTGATTGTAGATTGATTGTAGGTAACATTAAAGCCAAAATCCCAGGAGAAATTGCTGTTTTTAACGGGCGTTGTATTAATGGTAAACTCAACCCCTTTGTTTTCGATATTACCCACATTGGTAAGTAACTCGATATTAAAATTTGCTCCTGCTGCTACCGGAACAACGCTTAACAAATCTTTGGTTTTCTTTTGATAAAATTCAACAGAACCAGAAATTCTGTTTTTTAAGAATCCGAAATCTAACCCGATATTATTGGTGGTGGTAGTTTCCCATTTTAAATCCGGATCATAAGCACCGGGCCTGGAAAAACCATTGAATGTATTTCCAAATTGGTATTGTGCTGCATCATTACTAAGAGAGTAAACAGGCAAATAACTATAATTGCCAATTCCATCCTGCTGGCCGGTAATTCCCCAGCCATATCTAATTTTAAATTCACTTACTACAGTGGAGGTTCTGAATAATTCTTCTTTTAATTTCCAGGCAAGCGCAACGGCAGGGAAATAACCTACCCTGTTAGTTTCAGAAAATTTAGAACTTGCATCTCTTCTAATAGATGCAGTAATGAGGTACTTGTTATTGATGGTAATATTTGTTCTGCCCAGGTAAGATTCTAAGCGGTTTTGTGGTTTATCTGTCACAAAACGAGGTTGTGTACCCGCTATAACTTTACCATCGGCCGAATAGGATTCATAATTGTAAACATTGCTTACAAAATCCTGGTAGGTATGCCCTGCCAATACATCTATCTTAGTATTGATAGACTTAATATCTTTTGCATAATACAAAGATGTTTCCAGAATGCTGTTGTCTTTAAATTGAGCATAATGTGTAAACCTTCCTCTTGTGGTAGGCTGCACCTGTGTAACCAATTGCGGTGATGAAATATCATCTCCTTTTCCAAAGGCATGATCTAAACCGGCATTAACTATAAAATGCAAGTCGGGTAAAAAATGCAACTTATAATCCAGTTGAATATTTCCAATAAACCGGTTTACAACAGAATTGTTATTGCGGAATTGTAATAAAGAAAGTGGATTGGGCTGAGAGGAACCACCACCGCTGCCGATTGGCGCACCACCTGCCTGAAGCCACTCAAAATTGCCGCCGTATTGGTTGTTTTTAGTAAGATTTTGTGTAGGATCGAATGAAGCTGCAGCACCTACCGCACCACCGTCTGCAAAACGATTTTTTGTCTGGCTGATTTTTGCATTCACATTTACAGACAGATGCTCTTTAAAAAACTTGGGTGAAAGATTTAAAGAAGTTGTAAGCCTGTTGAATTTATCTGTTTTTAAAATACCTTCCTGTGATAAATACCCTGCAGACAAACGGAACGGTAAAACATTGCCCAGCATACCGCTTGCACTGATGTTATTATCCCATCCTAAGGCTTGCTGGTATATTTGCTTTTGCCAGTCGGTATTTGCTCTGCCCAGTAATTTTGTAAAGTCGCTGTTACCTGTTTTTGCAGTTTCGTCCTGAAGGATTGTTCTAAGCTCATCGCCAGTTAACACCTCAACGGTTTTTCCCACTTTTGACAGGTTTACTTGTGTGTTGTAGTTGAACTTAACCTTGCCTTTGGCACCCTTTTTTGTAGTAATAATAATGATACCGTTACTTGCTCTTGAACCATATAACGCCGTTGCAGATGCATCTTTAAGCACGGACATTGATTCAATATCATTTGGATTGATTGAATTCAGGAGGTTGCCATTACCACTAACGCCATTACTTTCAACGGGCACACCGTCAATTACTATTAACGGTTCGTTACTGGCATTTAAAGAAGCGCCTCCCCTGATACGTATGCGACTACCACCACCAGCGCTACCGCCTCCGGATGTAATTTGTAAACCTGCAACCTTACCCTGCAGCAATTGCTCAGATGAATTGATATTGCCTTTTTGGAAATCTTTGGTTGTGATGGCAGTTACTGCACCCGTTAAATCACTCTTTTTTCTTGTGCCGTAAGTAACTACAACTACATCACTTAATTGCTGAGTAGCTTCTACCATGCGTACATTAACTGTACCGCCAGCAATAACAATTTCTTGTGTAGCATAGCCAATAGAAGTTATTAATAATGTGGTAGCGTTGGCCGGTATGTTTATTTTAAAAGTACCATCACTGGCTGTTTGCGTTGATACTTTGGTACCCCTTGCAGAAACCGTAATGCCACCCAATGGGGTGTTATTTTTTGATTCAGTTACTTTACCGGTAACAACATTTTGCGCCATGGCAAGTGTTGTAAGAAAAGTAAATACAATCGTTAGCGTAATCGTTTCCGAAAACAACTCGTAAAGCCTTTTAATGCTCTTTTTCATTTGCATGATTTTTAAATGGCTGATGAAATACCTAGCAGGATGAATTTGTATAAGTTAGTTTTGGCAGTGCAGCACGGCAATGCTGTTTATTTTCATACGCAAATCATATCATTGATAGCATTTCATAGAGCAACCATTTTTAGTTAGTATAAATTGATTGGTATGATAATGTGTAATTATTACACAATAATAATCAATATTTTTTGGTTTAAAAAATATTGTTAAAAAATTAATCATTTGAATGAAGAAAATGATAAACAAACAGAAGCTATTTTAAAGCAGATAGAAAAATTAGCTTTTTTTCTTTAGCATTGGCATCAATAATCAGGTACCTAAAAGTCAATTCCTATCATTTTTTTCTTTTTCTTTTCGTATTTATCAAAGTCAAACTTGTACAATCTACCTGGCCGGTGAGCTACATCCTGTTCCATTTCATTAATATCTGTTAAGAAGTCCATAGCAAAAAACTTCTTTCTAAAATTGCGCCGGTCCATTTTTATATCCAATATAGCTTCGTATAAATTCTGCAGTTCTCTCAAAGAAAATTTTTTGGGCAATAAGTTAAACCCAAGTGGGTGTTCCTGTACCCGCTTTTGCAATTGCTGCAAACAGGTATCAAAAATTTGCTGGTGATCAAAAGCCATGTCGTTTACGCTTTTAACATCATGCCAATGCAATTCGTTTTCAAGAATATTCAACTTGTGATGCTGCACATTTATTAAGGAGTAATAAGCAACTGATACAACCCTCCCCGCCGGATGGCGGCTGACCTTTCCAAAAGTGTGAACCTGCTCCAGGTACACATCACTGAGCCCAGTTCGTTGTTTTAAAATCCGATAGGCGGCAGCATCCAAATCTTCATTGGGGAAAACAAGATCACCGAGTAAAGACCATTTACCATGATATTTTTTTAAGTCACTCCGTATTAATAGTACTTTCAGTTTATTCTCATCAAAACCAAAAATAACGCAGTCAACAGATAAGGCAATTTTATTAATATTCTGAACCTCTGTCTGTATAACCTGCAGTGTTTTTACAGTATTTGATTGGGAAGCCTGGTTACTTTTTGGCATGATTTATTTAATTGTTGCTAATGGCTAAATTAAGGGGAATAAGTAATTTTTTACCAGCCATAACGGTAATTTTTGCCCCTGGCAATATGGATTGTGTAACATTTAGCACGCATTGGCTACCAAGACAAGGGTTCACAAATATTTCTGACCCACTGGGTAAAACAGCTGGTGGCATTGTATTGTAGGTCCAGTTGGCAGGATCGTTCCAATTACCGCCGCCAACAAACATATACACATTGGCGGGATGATAAATGTACACATGGTATTCACCTGGCTGCAAAGTAATATCCTGATTATTGGCTGCAAGATTAAATTTAGCATTAGTTCCTCCATTAACGTTGGCCCCAGTACCATTGCTTACATAATTATACCAGTCACCCGTAGATTGAAATCCTATAGTACGTGTTTGTGCTACAACATCTAAATTAGCCACAGCGTTAATTTTTATTCCATTGGCTGCATTGTCCGTAATCTGGCATCTTTTATATAAACCGTTATTGTCATAAAAATCATAACTAAAATTAGTACTGTTAAAAACATCGGCATTGGAGGTTCTTAGGTTTATAAGCTTACTATAAACATTGTACAATTTAATTCTGTTGGGTTCCAGCATCTGCTCCCATTTAGGAGGCTTGTTAGCTACCCTGTCTCCACCAAAATTAATACTTACATCATAGCCTCTTTCGCCAAATTGCCAAATCATTTTTGGCCCTGGTGTGGTAAAAAACACAGCAGCGGTTGCTGCTTGCCTGTCTAATGCTGTGGCCAAATTCTTTACATCATATCCACCAAATTGATTGCCACTTTGTATCGTCCTTACCATTACTCTTTCTTCATCATGACTGTCCATGTAGCCAAAAGCTGCTGGCCTGCTGAAATTTGACTGGCTGCTATTGTACATTACCCTGGAAAAATCTGATCCGTTTCCATAACCTTTTGATGCTTCACTGTAAGTATAGTTACTATTGCTCCACAATAAGAATCCTTTATTTGCATATTGCTGTTCTTCTGTGCGCTGCTGTCCTAAAAATTCCAAAATCATATAAGTGCCAGGGTACTTTGGTACAACATAATCGTAGTAGCGGTTTAAATTGGTAAGGCGGCTGCCATCAAAATCTTCAACTGTTGTTCCATCGGAAACTTTTTGGGTAAACCCTTTTGCCAGGTCAAACCTATAACCGTCCACTTTATACTCCTGAATCCAGTAATCCAACGCACGTTTTACTAAAGATTGTGTAGCTACTGATGTATGATTGAAATCTTCAAAAACACCATAAGGATGTGGAGCAGTTTGGTTAAACCAGGGACTGTTTAATGCAGGTTTTCCAATTGCCGCATCCCAATACAACCTCCCTTGTGGCGCATTATATGCGTCCATATGATTGTACACTACGTCCAATATAACCGCTATCCCGTTTTGATGACATAAATCAATAAATTCCTTGAACTTGTCCTTGGTTCCGTATGCCTTATCAAGCGCACAATAAAACGTAGGATTGTAGCCCCAGCTTTCATTGCCGCTAAATTCATTTACCGGCATCAATTCTATGGAATTAATACAAAGCCGTTTAAAATAATTAATGCTGTCTATCAGCAACTGGTAATTATGTGCATCACCAAAATCACGGATCAGCAATTCATAGGTAACGAGGTTACGCTTATCGGGTTTTACAAAGTTGGTTACTTTCCAGTTGTAAGCTGTTGCGCAGGTTTTAAATACACTGATGTATCCATTGGTACCTGCATTTACATTCGCATCTGTTGGGTAAGGCTTTAAACCGGGGTAGGTAGCGGTTGGAATATACTTGTCGTTCCAGGGATCCAGTACTTTTTCCGTATATGGATCAGCAATATAAATAGTGTTATCAACTAAATATTGAAATGAATATTCAAAGCCGGGTGTAAGCCCTTTTAAGGTAATCCAATAATAAAGACCATCGGCTGTTTTATACATTTGATTGGCGGCCTGAGGCAGCCATGCATCTGGTTTAAAATCTCCCAGTAAAACGGCGTTCTGTTTATTGGGTGCATACAATACCAGGGTAACAGAATCGCATCCGGGCCAGTAGTTGATACCTTCTTTAACGCCTGCCGGCAGCGGCAAGATAACATTTACAGGAGGTATGTAAAATTGTAAGGTATCAAAATAGCTTGTGCCGTTTAACATTACCTCTGCTACAAACCGCTGTGTGCCTGCCTGCATAATGGTAGCACTGCCGCTAATAGTATTGGACCCAACAACGGTATTACCAACCTGCGTTCCGTTAAAATATAATTTTAAACTACCAGCGGCAGACGAAGCTACAGCGGTTACAGCCACCTGCTGGTTTAAAGTTGTAATTATTAACTCATTAGACAAGTTAAAAGTGGGCACCAATGCTGGAGTTGTAAAAATTATACTGTTGCTGCCGGCGGGGTATATGGGTATGTACATATCGCTGTTGTCAGCATTTTTTTGGACCTTGGCACCTGCCCCATCCCTGAAAAGTATTGCAATCTTCAAAATTGTTTCTGCACCAGGCACTCCGCCGCCAGCGGAATTGAAAAACGCCCTTGGGTTTGTAATGTTGAAACTCCACTTGTCATTTCCCAATGAGGTAGCGGCTGGCGCTGTTGTACTACCCCATACAGTAGAAACATATCTCCAGTCACTAGTGGTAGTACTTAAATTAGTAATAACACCTAAATGCATATAAACGCCACCTGCAAAACCTTGCAGGGCTTTATTCCCTTTTGTAGCATCCATGGTAATAACGATGGTAGAATTATCGTTGGGGAATTGTGTTGACCAGGTTAATAATTGTGATTTTGCTAAAAGAGACAAAAAAACAATACTTACGGAGAGTAATATTTTATTCATGTGGCATATTTAATGTGTAAAATAAACACATTAAACCAAACCGCAAAAATTTGTTTAAAAATTATTTGCCGAATAGTTTTTTGCCATCTACAAAAGTAGCCAGCACTGTTGTTTTTAGGATGGCAGATACAGGGCAATTCATCAGGTCTGTATCCAACACAATAAAATCGGCAGCTTTACCCTTTTCGAGGCTACCCTTTTCGTTTTCTTCAAAGGCAGCTTTGGCAGCCCAGAGTGTCATTCCTAACAAAGCCTCCTGCCTGGTTAGTGCATTTTCCGGCTGAAAGCCGCCATCCGGATACCCTTTTGCATCTAACCTTGCCACAGCAGCTAAAAATGTTTTAAAGGGGTTGATATCTTCCACGGGGAAATCGGTACCCAATGGCATCCAACCATTTTGATTCAATAATTGTTTGTAAGCATAGGCCGTTTTAATCCTTACAGGCCCAAGCCTGTCGCCTGCCCAATACATATCGCTGGTGGCATGCGTTGGCTGCACACTCGGTATTATACTTGCTGCGCCAAACATGTCAAAATCCTTTTCATTTACCACTTGTGCATGTTCTATTCTCCAGCGCAGGTCATTTTTACCTTTTAATACATCTGTATAAATTTTCAATATCTGGCGGTTACCGCTGTCGCCAATGGCGTGGGTACACAGTTGAAATTTTGACTGGGCGAGTTTGGTTGCAATCGCTTTGTAATGTTCGGGCGTATTTAATAAAAAACCTTTCCACCCCGGCTTATCAGTATAGTCTTCCAAAAGACATGCGCCTCTTGAACCTAGTGCACCATCAGCGTACATTTTAAATCCACCAACATGTAACCCATGCGTTTTGTAGGGACCCTTTTTCAACCAGCTATCATAATATTGAGCACTATCACTAAGCAATGCAAATATTTTCATTTTTAAACTATCCGTCTGTTGTGCAGCATCTACCAGTCCAATGGTATGTTCACTAATGCCGCAGTCATGCACACCGGTAAGCCCGTAGGAAAAACAAGTATCCTGTGCCTGTAAAAAATATTTTACCGTCAGTTTATCATCAATCAGTGGAATTTTATTTTCTGCAATGTCCATTGCATTATCTACCAGGATGCCCGTAAGAACACCATTTTTTATTTCAATAGTACCACCATCAACTTTTGTAGCGATGGTGATACCCGCAATATCCAATGCTTTTTGATTTACAAGGGCTGCATGGCCATCTACCCTTTTTATAAATACCGGCCTGTCTGGAAACAAGCTGTCGATTTTTTCCTTTGTCGGGAATTCTTTTACTGCCCAGTCATTCTGATCCCAGCCTCGTCCAAACAACCAGGTTGTTTCAGCAGTAGCAGCATAATCCTTCAATTTTTCTATCACCTCTTCAAAAGAAGTAGTGCCGGTCACATCGCATTTCCACATATCGGTGGCATAGCCGGTAAAATGACAATGAGCATCTATAAACCCGGGGTATATGGCTTTACCAGCCATGTCTGTAATTTCATCCGCCTCATAAGTTTTCAAAATTTCATCATTGCTTCCGGTAGCTACTATTTTGCCATCCTGTATTGCCATTGCCTGCTGTATAGAAAAATTTTTATCGGCCGTATAAATTTTTGCATGATGCACAATGCTGCCTACCTTTTGCCGGAACTTACAAGCACCGGTACTTAATAAAAATAAACAGCAAAAAATATTCAGCAAACGGTTATTACAAAGCATATAAAAATATTTTTCTAAAAATACTATAAATGCTGGTTTCATAAATTTTAACTTTGATGTAATCAAGTAAATTATATGTACAACAGGCAACAGACAACGGCCTTACAGGCAACCACCCAGGAATGGCTTTCATCTTTACAAACCAATAAAATTATAGCAGTTGACAGTAAAAATATTGAAACCCTAAGGGCCATTTTACAATTTCATGAGTATCGTTATTATGTTCAAAACGATCCGCTCATCAGCGATGCTGAATATGATGCGCTATACAAATTATTAGAGAAAGCAGAAAGAGAAAATCCCGCCCTTATAACACCCGACTCTCCTACACAAAGAGTGGGCGCCGGGCTAACCAGCGAGTTTTTTAAGGTTGAACATCTGGTGCCAATGCTTTCGCTGGAAAACTCTTACAATGCGGAAGATTTACTGGATTGGGACAGAAAGGCAAGGGAGCTTTCGGGCCAGGAATTAGTGGAATACTGCATTGAACCTAAGTTTGACGGTGCCAGCATTTCCCTGATTTACGATCATGATTTATTGAGCCGTGCCGCTACAAGAGGTGATGGTGTGGTGGGTGATGAAATTACACTCAATACCAAACAAATTAAATCTGTTCCGCTTTCTGCAAAATTCAGCCAATATGGAATTGAACAAATTGAAATAAGAGGAGAGGTATTGATTAATAAAAATAATTTTAAAACTTACAACGACAGGTTGATGGAAGAAGGGTTGCCTCCTTTTGCCAATCCCCGCAATGCAGCAGCAGGTTCTTTACGAATGAAAGATGCAGCGGCTGTGGGTAAAAGAAATTTAGAAGCATTTCTGTATCATGTGAGTTGGGTAATAAATGGTGAAAGGGCAGATGTGAATGGGCAATGGGCAATGGGCAATAACGTAGCTGGTAAATTGCTAACACACGACCGAAATGCAACGAGGCAAAATACAGCGCCCATCACTCACAGTGGTATGCTGCAGATGCTTTGGGAATTGGGTTTTAAAAGTCCGAAAAAAGAAATGCTGGTGGTTAAAGGCATTGACGGCGTAATTGCGCACATCCACGAGTTTGAAAAACTAAGAGACGATTTGCCCTATGAAATAGATGGCATGGTGATAAAAGTAAACGACCTGGCTTTGCAGGATAAGTTGGGCATGACAAGTCATCACCCACGCTGGGCCATTGCCTATAAGTTTAAAGCAAGACAAGCCAGCAGCCGATTGCTGGGTGTAGAGTTTCAGGTGGGCAGAACGGGTGCAGTTACACCGGTGGCCAAAATAGAACCCGTGCAGGTGAGCGGCGTTACAGTATCCAGCATTTCTATCCACAATGAAGAATATATCAAAGAAAAAAACCTGGTGCTGGGTGATACCATTTTGATAGAACGAAGTGGTGATGTAATACCACAAATTGTAAAATCTTTTCCGGAACTGCGAAAGGGCAACGAAACTGCCATACAGTTTCCTGTTAATTGTCCGGTATGCAACCACCAGCTTTTTAAACCGGAAGGTGAGGCTGTTTGGCGCTGCATCAATATAAACTGCAGTGCACAGGTTGTGGAGCGCATTATTCATTTTGTAAGTAAAGATGCAATGGATATAAAAAGTTTTGGCGATGCCAATGTGCGGAAGTTTTATGAAATGGGGCTACTGAAAAATATACCCGGCGTGTATGAACTAAACTTAGCTGAAATTGGTAAGATGGAGGGTTTTGGAAAAAAATCAATCGATAATTTACAACTGGCCATTGAGCAATCAAAAACACAACCACTGCACCGGCTCATTTACGGACTGGGCATAAGGTATGTGGGAGAAACTACTGCCAAAACTTTGGCTAATGTGGTAGATCATTTACTGGATTTTAAAGATTATGATATCGACAAATTGCAGCAATTAGATGATGTAGGTGTAAAAGTTGCCGGCAGTGTTTTCAGGTTTTTTCATGATGAAGAAAACCTGCAGATGCTTAAAAAGCTGGAGCTGTTGGGCATTTCATTAAAGAACCAGAAAAAGCAAACCGCCGACAAAGGACAGCTAACGGGTGCAACCTTTTTATTTACGGGCACTTTAAGTAAACTAAAAAGAAATAATGCAGAAGAAATGGTAGAAAAAAACGGTGGTAAGATTGTAAGCGGTGTAAGCAGTAAATTAAATTACCTGGTTGTGGGCGAAGATGCCGGAAGCAAATTGGAAAAAGCGAAAAAAATTCCGGCAATAAAAATTATCAGCGAAGAAGATTTTATAAAATTATTACCCGGTTAGGAAAAATATTTTTTATATTTAAGCCAGACTTTTTAAAACATCTCAACTTAAAAACATTCACTCACTTAAAACATTTTCCTATGGTACCAAAAGTAAAAAGCGAAGTGTGGAAAACAATAAAGCTTGATCCTCAAAATATTTCTATCCGGAGATATGCGGTATCCTCACTCGGCAGAGCAGCTAGTTTTCGCAGCAATTTATATGAGGATGGAAAAATTTTGAATGGTTCCCTCACCTCCGGTTACAGAACCCTGAACCTTCATTTTGAAGTAGGCAACGGCACTATTTATCTTCACAGGGAAATAGCCAGGCTTTTTTGTAAGAAAAAATCTCCCAAAGCAAAATATGTAATTCACCTCAACCATAAAAAGCAAGACAACCATATCGATAATTTAAAGTGGGCAACCCTCAAAGAGATGAGCGATCATCAACAAAACAGTCCGCTAAAAATTGCCTACAAACTGGTGCAAGGCAACCGGAAAACAGGGTTAAAACTGGATGCCGCTAAAGTAAAAAGCATTAAAAAAATTCTCCGGCTTAAAAATAGAAAAATTACCTACAAACAATTGGCTGAGCAATACAATGTAAGTGAGATGACGGTGTATAGAATTAAAAGCGGCGAAAATTGGGGGCATATAAAATAGCCTGTTCACAAAATTTAGGAACTATAAAATAAAATGCAGGAACCGGCAACAGTTCCTGTTTTTATTTTGTTTAAAGTAAAACAACGTAATCAGCATGCTACAAAAAGACACCCTGCTTTTTTTAAAAAATCTAAAAAAAAATAACAATAAACTCTGGCTTGATGCCAACCGAAAACAATACGAAGCGGCTAAGGCTAACTACCTTGCAGTGGTACAGGAAATAATTGATGCTGTTGCATTGTTTGATCCGGCTGTTGGAAATTTTAAAGCCAAAGATTGTGTATTTCGGGTAAACAGGGATGTACGTTTTAGTAAAGATAAAAGTCCTTATAAAACCAATATGGGCGCATCTTTCAGCGGCGGAGGTAAAAAAGCCAAAGAGGCAGGATACTACTTTCATGCAGAACCCGGGCAAAGTTTTGCAGCAGGTGGATTTTATATGCCCGAGCCAGCCGAGCTGGCTAAAATAAGGCAGGAAATAGATTATAATTTTGACGATTGGAAAAAAATTGTAGCGGATAAAAAATTCATTAAACATTTTCCTGGCGGGGTTGATGGCGTTTCGTTGCTGGTTCGTCCGCCAAAGGGGTACGACGAAAATAACTCTGCAATCGACTATTTAAAAATGAAAGGCTTTATTGTAAGTCGATCACTTTCAGATACTGATTTAACCAGCAAAAATCTTGTAAAAGAAATTGCTGCCTCATTTGCAGCCATGAAGCCAATGATAGATTTTTTAAACCACGCCGTGCAGTAAGTTGTGAGTTGTTTAATAAAAAACATATAACCAGCAGGTGTTTTTAAAAGCTGTTGTTGGGGGATCAAGATAATTTTTTTTATCTGTTGATTTACAAACTAAGGAGCACAAAAAAAACCGGGCTATCTAGTAAGGTTAGCCCGGAAAACGGTATTAATTTAGTAAAAAATATCAATTCAAATCCCAATTAACACTCCCGTCTTTTTCATCTTTGAGGGCAATGCCCAATGTATTTAACTGGTTGCGGATTTTATCTGATGTTGCATAATCTTTTTTTGCTTTAGATTCTTTACGGATGTCTATCAACAGTTCCATCGCACCCTGCAGGGTATTGTTTTTGTCGCTCACCA
>JANYCA010000074.1 GCA_025360525.1 Chitinophagaceae bacterium
TATCAGGTCAGTTTAAAACTCTTGAAAGCGCAAACGTATTCGCCATCCTTCGATCAGTTATTGATACCACAATCAAAAATGGAAACAACGTTTTGAATGCATTACATCTTATCGCTACTTTTGGTACTGAATAGTTACAAGCATTGGTTAAACACACAGTTAAGGAAATTAAGGATAGAGGATTTGAGGAAACAACAAATATTAGCAGCCCACTAACCCATTTTGTTTTGCATTATCTAAAGCAGCAGCTAATCGAATTATATTTTGATATTCAAGAAGTAAATAAAGCCAGCCTGGACTCAACACTATCAATTGAAGATTTCTACCTCACCGAATTGCAGTTACCTATAACAAGCATTATTAAGTTGGAGAAAAAAGAAATAGAACAGGAGCCCACAAAAAATAATGGCCATATAACACAACACAAATTCAGCTTTGGTTTTACCGGTGATAAAGCAAAGCTCAAAGCCATTATTAGTCAGCTATGTAACCAAATCGAGTTATTGAACGAGGAAAAATGCACACAGGATCATTTATTTAAAATCCTTACTGCAAAAGAATTAAACAGCAACTTACCCCAAATATATATCCAATGTGAAACTGTACAATTCAGTTATATAGTAGGGGAATTAAATAAAAGTTATTTTAAAAAATTTACTCCAACAACTATTGAACGTTCTGCCTTATTTTATACAACAACCTCTCAACCTATGAAGGCTCAAAATCTTTATTCAAGCAAAATTGACAATCCTAAAACAAAAGAAGAAATAGATAATATTATCAACCATCTGAAATAATAAACATTGAGAATATTGAGAAAACTCATTGAGTAATTAATATCTCAACCTTTCCCCGTCCAGCATTTTAGAGGTTTGCCCATCATTAAAACTTAAAAAGATGGCAAACGAAAATTTAATCTTAGACAAGCTCACAGAAATAGCTAATAAGCTGGATGAGCAAAACATGTTACAAAAAACAGTTTTAAACTTTAACGAGGCATGTAAATTCCTTGATGTAAGCCCTTCACACTTGTACAAACTTACCAGTGCAAGGCAAGTTCCCCACTTCTGTCCCCAGGGCAAAAAATTGTATTTTAAAAGAGAAGAGTTAAGCCAGTGGTTACTCCGTAACCGGCAATCAACTAAAGCAGAAACAGCAGAGTTGGTTGATAATGAACTGGCAGGCCGTAAACGATCTAAATAACCCTTCTCATTTTTAATATTATCCAATGGCAGTATGTACCATTTTTAAAAACTTTGCAACTCCGGTAGAGAACGTTTCCCTGATCATTCTTTCCAATTGGATAGCATCAGACAAATACAAAAAAGAAGTAGATGTAGTTAAGACTTTAATTGCACAGGGCAAAACAGAGGAAGCCAGCCAGAAAAAAAGCAGGCTCCCCGCCTTCACCCCATCCGCTACATTCAATGAAAAAAGATTGCTGCCCAACTTAAACCAATATAGTGGCTTTGTTCACCTGGACTTCGACAAGCTGGCCCCGGAGCAATTGGATGCAGCCTTTCAAATCATTATTGCAATCCCTTTCACATTTCTTTGTTTCATCAGCCCGAGTGGCAACGGGCTAAAAGCGTTTATTGAAGTCAATACAGGCGCAGAGCAACACGATATAGCCTACCGGCTGGTTATGCAGTACTATGAAAAGGCAACCGGCCTAAAAGCCGATGAAAAATGCAAAGACATTACAAGGCTTTGCTTTGTAAGTCACGATCCACAGTTGTATAAAAACATCTACAACGAAAAGTTTCAGGTAGCCGATCAACCAACCAAACAGGTTGAAGCATTGCCTCTGCAAATTATAAAAGAACAGCCAGGAGAAAATGAATCTGACAATTACATTTTCACTTTTCAGCAACAGGTTTTATTCACCAATAAAAAATTAGCATACACAAATGGAAACCGTAATAATTATATGTATCTGCTGGCATCAAACTGCAACAGGGCCGGTATCCCTGAGTTGGATACCCTTCAGCTATGTGCGCAACATTTTGACCTGTCGGAAAAAGAAATAAAAGCAGCCGTGAGCAGTGCTTATTTACATCACTTGCACGAGCATAAAAAGTTTGAACCAAAAGCAACAGCATCCACAAATGAGGAACAGCCCGAAGAACCTCAAATGCCTACATTGCCCGATGATATTTTTAATACCATCCCGCAGTTTTTACAACAAATTACACAGGTATCCACCACCAAAGAAGAACGGGATATTTTATTGTTGGGTTCATTGGTCACATTGAGTGTGGCATTTCCTACAGTCATTGGCAAGTACGGTGATAATCCTGTTAATGCCAATCTGTTCATTTTCATTTCTGCAAAGGCATCGGGCGGCAAAGGCGTGTTAATCCATTGCCGAAAATTAATAGAGCCAATACACCTGGCATTAAGAGAACAAGCCAAAATATTAAAAAAGCACTACGATGTTGAAATGATGGATTACAACGCCAACAAAACAACGGACAGAACCATTGAAAAGCCAAATAAGCCACCACAAAAAATGTTATTTATCCCGGCTAATAATAGTGCTACAGGCTTTTTGGAAATTCTCAATGATAGTGATAAGAGAGGGATCATTTTTGAAACCGAAGGCGATACCCTTTCCAAATCTTTCAAAAGCGATTATGGCGATTTCAGCGATGGCTTTCGCCAGTCTTTTCAACACGAGCCTATTTCATATTATCGCAGAACCGACAAAGAATATGTAGAAATAGACCGGCCTTGCTTATCAGCTTTGCTTTCAGGCACCCCCCGGCAAATTCAGGTATTGATACCCAATGCAGAAAACGGCTTATTCAGCCGCTTCATGTTTTACTGTATGAACATGAAACTGGTTTGGAAAGATGTGTTTGCATCTAAAACAGAAAATGGCCTGGATGTACATTTTGAAAAATTAGGAAAAGAATTTTACAACCTCTATCAAATATTACAAACATCCCCCGAAATTCAATTCACCCTTACTTCTAATCAGCAAACACAATTCAACCAATTCTTTGAGCAAATACAGGTGTTTTACTTTACCATACACCAGGAAGACTATATAGCTTCAGTAAGGCGGTTAGGCTTAACGGCATTTCGCATAATGATGATTTTTACGGCACTTAGAATGATGGAATCAGGTGAAGTGCCAACAATACTAATTTGTGAGGATATTGATTTTGATAATACCCTAAAAATGATTTCAATACTGCTTAAACACAGCAGCTATGTTTATACCCAAATAGCACAGGAAAACCACCAGGCTAAACCCAAAAATCGCAAAGAAATATTCTTAGAAAATCTGCCTGCTACTTTTAACCGGCAAACCTATGTTGCCATAGGATTAAAGTGGAACATTCCAGATAAAACAGCACAGCGGTACATAAAAGATTTTGTTACTGCCGGCATCCTGCAAAGCCCCTCATTCGATTGCTATATTTACCCCACCGCATCAAATACCCAATAATACTATTTTGAGGATTTAAGGAAATGAGGATTCATCTCGTCACTTTCAGGAGAAGGCCGGTGTAAGGCGTTCCTCAAATCCTCAATTTCCTCAAATCCTATATAACCACTTTAGGGTATTGTACTTTCTTTTGGTATAGTTATATTTGCCAATAATTGTCAAGACAATATAATTATAATGGCAACACAATTTGGCGATAAGATAAGGGAACTACGTATTAAGCGAAAATTGCTGTTAAGGCAGGTAGCTTCAAAGCTGGATGTGGACACTTCTATCATCAGCAAAATTGAAAGAGGAGAACGGCCAATAAAAAAAGAGCAGATTTTCATTTTAGCTGAAATATTGAAAGTGGACAAAGACGAATTACTTACACTTTGGTTAGCTGACCAATTGTATGATGTAATAAAAAACGAAGACAATGCAAACGAAGCATTAAAATCTGTTTCAAAAAAAATTAAAAAGAAGTAATGAACGGAGAATCATTAAATATAGAGCAGGATAACCTTGCTAAACTAAAAGAACAATTTCCTAACCTTTTTACAGAAGGGAAACTGGATTGGGAAAAACTGAAAGCCACTTTCAGTGATGACATCAATTTTGCCAACGAAAGATATGTGCTCAATTGGGCAGGCAAATCCGATGCGTTTAAAGTATTGCAGGTGCCTACTACTGCCACACTAAAACCATTGCCCGAAGAATCTATAAACTTTGATAAAACAGAAAATATTTTTATTGAAGGTGAAAACCTGGAAGTGCTGAAAATATTACAGAAAAGCTATTACAATAAAATTAAGTGTATAGAAATAGACCCACCTTATAATACCGGCAGTGATAGTTTTATTTACCCGGATAGCTTTAAAGAAAGTAAAGAAGAATACCAGAAACGCATTGGCGACAAAGACAGTGAAGGCTACCTAATGAAAGAAGGGATGTTTCGTAAAAACAGTAAAGATAGCGGCCATTATCATAGCAGTTGGCTGAGCATGATGTATCCCCGTTTGTTTTTGGCAAAAAATTTATTGAGGGACGATGGAGTGATATTCATCCATATTGATGATAATGAGGTTCACAATTTACGTTTATTAATGAATGAAGTTTTTGGAGAAGAAAATTTTATAGCTTCAATAATATGGCAGAAAAGAACCGCTCCTGATGCTCGGACTCTTATTAGCGAAGCACATGATTATATTTTAGTTTATTCAAAAAAATTAGCAGAAGGGAAAAATGCTCTTAATGCATTTGATTTAGATGAAAATAGAAAAGAGAGTTATGAAAACCCTGATAACGATGATCGAGGTGCTTGGGCCTCAGTTGACTTAACCGGTCAAACAGGAAGAGCCCCTAAAAGTCAATTTTATACAATTAACGCTCCTAATGGTAATCAGTTCCCCCCTCCCAAGGGAAGATGTTGGGCATTGGCAGAATCAACTTTTTACGATCTTTTAAATGATAACAGAATTTGGTTTGGAAAGGATGGAACATCGAGACCCCGCCTTAAAAAATTTTTATCCGAATCTGAAGGACAAAGGCCCTGGACTTGGTGGGATAATAAGACATATGGGCATAATCAAGAGGGAAATAAAGAAATGATGGCTTTATTCGAAAATAACCTTGTATTTGATAACCCTAAGCCAGTAAAGTTGATAAAGAAAATATTACAGTTATCAACCGCAAAAGATTCAAATGACATTATCCTTGATTTTTTTGGAGGGTCAGGCACTTTAGCACAAGCCGTCATTGAATTGAATAAAGAAAATGCCGGTAACAGGAAGTTTATCTTAGTACAACTTCCTGAATTAACAGAAATTGATGGTAATGATTTTAGGGCTACATCTGTATCTTCTAAACTCGGGTTCAAGACAATAGCCGATATATCCAAAGAGCGCATCCGGAGAGTTATAAAAAAGATTGACAGAGAAAAATCAGAGAAGCCAGATATGTTTGATAATGGTAAACAGGATTTAGGTTTTAAAGTATTTAAGCTAACTCCTTCCAATTTCAAAATATGGCGCAGCGGCGAGGTAAACGAAGAAAACTTAATACAGCAATTAGAAGCATTTACCAATCCCGTTCATGCCAACAGCCCCGAGCAAAATATGTTGTTTGAGTTAATGCTGAAAGCAGGTTATCAGCTTACAGATAAAGTGTCGCATGTCATCCCGACGAAGGAGGGATCTGCCGGGTATTATTCCATAGCCGATGGGCAGCTCATTATTGCATTGCAGAAATTAAATAATAAAACCATTCAGCAAATTATTGCTTCTAAACCA
>JANYCA010000082.1 GCA_025360525.1 Chitinophagaceae bacterium
ACCTGTAGCATAAATCACCACATAACCTCCTTGTGTAGCGCCACTTGCTGGAAAAGTGCCTGTGCCCCAATTTGCAGTTAAAGACGATGAACCAGCTGTGGTGGTAAAGGTTGCAGGCTGTGCCGTTGGCGGATTAGAAAAGGTTCTAAAATTTCCTTCCGGGCTTAATGACGTACCGTTAGCATTGGTGGCATAACCAGCATAAAAATATTGAGTTTGTGGAGTCAATCCTGTCCTTGAATGCGTATAAGCAGCGACTGTTGTACCGCCTTCAGTCAACTGATTGTCTGTAACAACAACCGGCGAACTTGTTTTGTAGGAAGTTCCTCTTGCCGTTAAAGCAGCACCTCCATTGGAGGTAACAGTTGCCCCGAGGGTTGCGGCAGTTGATGAGTTTACTATTGCCGTTGGCGTTGTTAGTGCTGGTGGACCTGGATGAATGACAAGATTTCCGTTTAATACAAAATCATCCAATCTAAAAGTTCCTCCTGTTCCTCCTGTTAAAGTAATATTGGCAGTTAATGTTCCTGTTTGTCCTGCAATGACGTTAGTCGTGGGTGTCACGGTAGAAACTGCACCCGAAACCGAAACAGTACCTGATCCAGCAGAAATTCCGTTAATTGTCATGGACCAGTTGGAAGGTCCAGTACTACTTCTCTCTGACCAAAAACTAAAAGAGGTTACTGCAGCAGAAAAACCACCAGCGATATTTAATGACAGAGCATATGTTTGAGTACCCGTAACAGCACTTAAGCTTAGTGCATTTCCGGTTGCTCCTGCAAATGTTACAAACGGGCCTGCACTAGTAGTCCATGAAGAAGTATTAAGGTTGACATTTAATGTGTTAGGTGCTGCAGTATAGGGTGTAGCAAGCGTTCCTTCAAAAGCATGAAAATAAATTGCCGCAGGCGTATTTACCGTATAAGAATAATTTAAACCACCATTGCTATTTAAGTTGATGGTAGCCAAATCTGCATCAGCAGCAACTGGTGATGTGGTACCTCCTGTAGTAAAAACATAATATTTTACCGCAGCAGCAGCAGAATTTGTAGCACCAGGTATAGTTGCAGTATAAGTGACTGAAGAACCAGTCATGTTTACGATCGTTGACGTAACAAAATTATCTGTAGTATATCTTAAAAAAACACCTTGCCCTGTAGGTAAATTGGCAGATGTGGTGGCAGTAATCACCACTGGTTGCAAAGCAGTTACGCTTGAAGATATGGGAGATTGCGTTACTGTTGAAACTGAAACAGGTGCGGCAGAAGTTTGAAATAAATATCCATCAGAATTGGTCCCTCCTGCTACATCACGAATTATATAGGTATAAAAATTACCGCTTGTTTGGCTATTGGTGCTATTAGCACCATTTGCAAACCAGGTTGTTTTGGCATTATAAGTAACAGCACTTCCACTAGCCCATTTGGGATTAAAAAGTGCACCTACGGGGCTAAACAAAAATCCAACACCGGCATTAATTGGACCTGCCTGAATACTTACAATCCACGAATTAAAAGAACTTCTGTAAGTCATAGGAGTTTCACCAAACGTATTAATGTCGCCTCTTAAGCCCATTGAACCGTTAACTTGTGCTAAACTTACCTGCCCCATACCGAGGCCGAGCAACACGAAAATAATTGCAACGAAAAAGCTATTAAATTTTTGTGTAGATAGTAAATTATTTTTCATAAAATAATTAATTGATGTAGTTGTTGAATAAGGATTGATTATATGCAGTTTTTGGAATTACGAGTATTAAAAATATAGCCGGGGAATTAAACATGGCTGTGAAAATATTTACAATAAAAAAAAAGTTTTGTTTGGTACAACCATGCAAGCAGGTATTGTAAAGTTTCCTCATGTAAAGTGGACTTGGATTTAAAACTTTTGTAAACTATGTGAAAAACGTAAACAACGCTTTTGTGGGGATAAATATTTTTACAGCGAATTTCTAAAACAGGCCAAATTATAAGGTACCTAAAAAAATTATATTCTGCAGGAAAATAATAGATGGCAGCCTGAATGCTTTTAATTTACCAGCACTTTTAGATCGGCATTTCGACCAGCAGGCAAATAGCACTTCAAAAATTATCATAACACGGCAATACTATTTTTTGCGTTGCAATAAGCCGATTTTTTATCTTCCAAAACCGGTTGCACTGTCAGCAAATTTTTATCTTAAAAGCAACAGGGAGATTTAGTTAACTTGCCGCAGCAAAATGCATAAATAATGAAGCCAGGAAGATGAATGCTCCTTCAACAAAATTGCTAAAAACCAGCAGCTTGTATAAACTAATTACCATCGTACAAAAAGACAGGGTATTAAAATGGATCCTTGTAGCAGGTTTACTAATACAACTATTTACGGCAATAACTGCCCATGGTTTTTTTCACCCCGATCAGCATTTTCAAATAAT
>JANYCA010000087.1 GCA_025360525.1 Chitinophagaceae bacterium
CACGCCATGATACAACATCAGCCAGCCATCCGGCGTAAGTACCGGAGGTGTTCCTCCGCCAATTTTTACATTGGATATGGAAGATTTTCTTGCCCTTAAAAATGCTTTGTCAGTAGGCTTCCAATGCAATAAATCCGGTGATGATGCCAGGTGTATGGCAGCGCCCGGATGATACAACGAATCAGGCGCAGTTGCAAAATAACATTCTCCCATTGGCCTGGTAAGTGCATAAAAACTGTTTTGAATTTTACCTTCAAACAACAACATATCTTTATTCTGATGATCCAATACAATTCCAACGCATGTGTAATTTAATCCATCGTCAGAAACATACAGCATGGTAGAATGCCGCTCGGAGCTTACACAGCAGGCCGTCATGTAATAGCGCTTATCAATCAAAGAAATCCTGGGGTCTTCAATGCCATATTCCTGGCTGGTAAACTGCGGTGCAATTATTTTATCGTAATGGATATGAATGATAGCAGCACCATCCTCCGTTAACTCAACCGGAAGCAACCAGGATAAAGATGTAAGTGCAATAACTGAAAAGTTGTATTGGTTAATGGTAAATTTTCTTGGGTCATCTATGGTAACATCCTCTAAAGGCCAGGCATCTACGGTGTAATTACCGGATTTATCCCAACGGATGGAATGGATTTTATTGTCTGTTATCGGATTAACTAGGGCCTCTGCCACTCTTACCATCAGCAATAAATTTCCATTCGGCAAACGGCACAGCCCGGGATTGAAAGCGCCTAAAACAAAAGTTGGTTCATTTAATCCATTTCTTAATGGCGAAAAAGAAAGATCAACATGAGCAGGAGAAAAAATCAACTGATCGAAAGTAATGGCGGTGGTCATTATTTTTTGTATTTATTTAATGCTGTTTTTATGGCGGGGTATTGTTCCACTATTTCCATGGTAAGTAAGGCTTCAATGGTAGATTCGGCGCCTGAATTAACATTGATGGAAGCCGGAGATTGAATACCATCAAAGCCTCTGCCAGTAACAGGGGAATACATTTGTTTACCGGCATCATTAGCTCCTAAAAACCAAGCTGCAAGATGCCCGGCTATATCCGCATATTTAGCCTGGTTGGTAATTCTGTAGGCTTCTGCCGCAGCGGCCACCAGGGGTCTTATTCCATAAGCAATCTGCTCAAAACTTTTCTCGCTGGCAAGGGTTACACCGCTGCCATTACTCTGTACCACAAAAGATGATTTCATTCCGTTTGATAAAAGGAAAGGCATAAAATCATCTACCATCAACATCCCCTTTGTAGTGTAGGACGCATCGTTTAAAAAAGCACCTGCCCGCATTAATGCATAGGCCTGGTCTGCTCCATAGGCATGCCATGTATTTTCCCAACTTAAAATTGCTCCATAGGGAAAATGGGTTGCGTCACCCTGTTGCATCATCGTAAGTCCATCCGCCAGTTTTTTTATGTAAGCAGTTAACACCGCATCATTGTGAGCAGAAGCATACTGCGCCAGTCCAAGAATAATAATGGCGGCCTGGTCGGTACCACTACCTGCCGGTAACCATTGCGGCACGGTAATACCGGCAACTACTTTTGTGTTTTGAGGAATAGGAACCTGGTCGGTTTTTATTTTTGCAATAAGTTTTATAAGTGCTGCATCAATTTTATCAGCGAGCCCGGAATTAATTGCCCGTATCACGGGCGCCGCTTCTGCAAGGGTGTACAAGGCACGCCACGACCACCATTCAGCCCGGTTAATACTGGTAGAACCGTTTCTGTTGATAGACATATCAGGGAATAAAAAATTATAAAAATACCCGTTATCCGATTGCATTGCTACGATAAAACGAAGCAGGTTATATGCTTTGTTTTGTAAGATGGTATCGGTTGCAAATTTTGCATTGCGCAGGTAAACCTGTGTTGCTCTTGCCACATCATCTACGCAGGTGAAGCCTTCATCTGCATCGCCTACCAAACGATAATCCGGCGCTTCGGCATAAATATAAATGGAGGCAGCGTTGGGTTCGTTAGCAAATGAAACCGGCGTGTACAAATAATTAAGGTGACTGAGGTTTACCAATGATGTATCTGTTGCGGGAGGAACGGGCGGAAGTGCTGCTTGTTTTTTACAGGTAACAGCCATGCAAATTATTGCCAATAAACAAATGGCAAACTGGACTATTTTTTTCATATGTTGATTTTAATTTTTATTGATAACCTTCATTTTATTCATCAGATTTTCGGGCAAGGATAGAATATTTAGTATGGCTCAATTAAGATTTTAGTTTGTTAATTCATTTAGTAATTCATTTAAACCGACAAACCTAAATCCTGTTGCAGAATCGGACACGGCATAGGGAATAAGCAACTGATCCTGATGGCGTAATAATCCACAGGTATAGACAACATTGGGAACATAACCTTCTCTTTCATTTTCATCAGCCTGTATCAGGGGCACTTTTAACCTGCCAATAATTTGGGATGGATCAGTAAGGTGGAGCAAGATGGCGCTGATAACATAGGTACGCATGGCACCGACACCGTGGGTAAGCAGCAACCAGCCTTTATCCGTTTTTATGGGAGAACCACAATTACCTAACTGCACCATTTCCCATTCGTACAACGGCTCCATCAGCAGTTCATAATTTTGCCAACAGTATATGTCATCAGAAAACATAATGTTGATTTTTTCGCCACCTTGCCTTGATATCATTACATATTGACCATTCACTTTTTCAGGAAAAAGCGCCATGCCCTTATCTGCAATTGCTGCGCCGTACAATGTTCTTATTTTAAAATCAACAAAATTGTTGGTTTCAATTAAATGGGTATTAATCTGCCTTCCATCGTAGGCGGTGTAAGTACCATAATAACAGTCCATTTCTCCATCAATAAAATGTACAAAACGAACATCTTCCATACCCATACATTCAGCCCTGGAATTAGGAAAAATAACGGTTTCACTGATAGTTCCAGTGGAATTGGATGTAAGATTATAATTGCTATCAAATATCCGGGCTAATTGTTCAATGGACGTTTCTGCTGAAGCATCCTGTCTCCATTTGTTTTGAATGAGATCAAGGGCTTCTGCATGAGTGAAATGATCAGGCAAAATTTCCAGCAATTCATTTTTAAAGTCTGCAATATATTTAACCCTGTCTTCCAGAAAGTTGCGGGAATAAGTTGCGGATTCGTCTTTTTTTAGCCGGGTAAAATAACCGGTGCCACCATCCAGGTGTATGTTCATTTCCCCATCAACTATTCCCGTTTTAAAAATTACAGAAGAGATGTGCCCTTCGCCGGTTGCTCTTAAACTCATAACAAAGCGTTGTTCACCCACCTGTAACCCTTGCTGATTTGGATGGGGGACTATCGAAGGATTGAATAATGCAGCAGCCTGAATGGAATATTCTTTGGTAAAAAAAGCGCCCAGCAACTGTTTCCTCGAATCTGAAAACGAACTAATATCTCCTTCAAATTGTTGCCGGACTTTATCAAAGTTTTCCAGGAATACTGCTTGTATATTTCTATGCCTCGATCCAAAATTTTTTAAAACGTTGGCTAAACTTTCAGCTACGGCTATTTCATCCAACTTTGTAATTCTATCAATGATATTGCTGACTCTGTTTTGTCCTGGCAAATACAAATATTGGTTTATAACCGCATTGGCGGAAGCATATAACTTTATAGCACTTTTGTTTGTTTTCATAAATAATTATCTGTTTGCTGTTTAATCTTTAAGGCCTGTTGAGGCCATGCTTTGAATAAAGTGTTTTTGAAAAAATAAAAAGGCAATCATAACCGGTAGCGCCAATAATACGGCTGCGGCTATTTTTACACCCAACTGGCTGTCTGACCTTCCGCCTACTGCAAAAAGGGTTACCAACTGAGGCATCGTCATTAACTGTTCGTTTCTTATTACGATCAATGGCCACAAAACTTCGTTCCAGGAGCCGATGAAAGATAAGATGGCCACTGTTACGAGCGTGGGTTTTATATTTGGCCAGAGAATTCTGAAAATAATTCCCATCTCAGAGCAGCCGTCGAGCCTTGCTGCATCAATCAAAGCCTGTGGCAAACCCTGGAACGCCTGCCTAAACATGAGGATGGCAAATGCACTGACAGCAAATGGAATGACCAATGCAAAATAAGTATCCACCATTTGCAGATTTACCATGGTAATATAATTGGGGATTAAGGTAATCTGGAAAGGTAGGGACATGGTAAAAACAATGATGTAGAAAATTAGCTGCCGCCCTTTAAATTGCATTTTCGCAAGTGCATAGCCAACGGTTGAGCCTGTCAATACTACAAGTGATGTGGTAAATACAGCCACCAGCAAACTATTAACAAGCGACCTGCCGATAGGAATTTTGGCAATCATCATTTTAAAATTTTCCAACCCCGGATGATCCGGCCACAGCGTCATGTTTCCAATTTCATGCAGCGGTGCCAGGGAAGCACCTATCATCCAGATAAATGGATAAATGAATGTAAGCGCTGCCGCTAAAAGCATGGCATACATGCCGATCGTTTTAAAAGAGAATTGCTTTTTCATGCTGAAATGTATTTATTACCCTTTGACATTTTTAAAACTTATTGCTGCATTTTTTCTGGTTCAACAAATCATTAAATACCTTATACTTCTTTTTCAATAAATTTTTTCTGCAGTATCACCACTGTCATAATCATTAACGCATAGAAAAAACCTAACGTTGCGGAATAGCCCATATTATAATATTGAAAAGCCTGTTTATAAATGTACAGTACTGCTGAAAGGGTTGTATTTAAAGGACCACCGCCTGTCATGATATAGGGTTCTATAAAGAGCGAAAAACCGCCGATGGTTGACAATATCACTACCATAAAAATAGTTGGATTTATCATCGGCAACGTTATGTGATAAAACTGTTGCCAGCGGCTGGCACCTTCCATTTTTGCAGCTTCGTAGTACTGCGGCGGAACAGTCTGCAATCCAACCAGGAAAAGGATTACGTACAGGCCCACATTCTTCCAGGTGGCCATTATTGCGATGGCGTAAATGGCCACATCGGGGTTTACCAGCCAGCCTATTTTATGCATTCCAATACTCATCAACATACGGTTAATTAAGCCACCATCAAAGCCCAGTAGCTGTTGCCAAAGGATGGTGACCACAACACCCGAAACAATTACCGGCATAAAAAATGAGGCCCTGAAAAAAGCGGCCGCCCTTAATTTTTGATTTAATAAATAAGCAAGAAACAAGGAGACTATTAACTGAAGCGGAATGTGCAACAATAAAAATTTTAACGTGTTACCAATCGCTTTCCAAAACAACCGGTCATGAAAAAGGCGGGAGTAATTATCGATACCAATGAATTTCATGGGCGAAATAATATTCCATTTATTGAATGTTAAATAGAAGCAAAACAATACCGGGAACGCCACAAATACCACTACAAAAATAAGATAGGGCGACACCAGCAGGTAAGGAAGCCATTTTTTCTTTTGTGATCGTTTGGTTTTTTGTTCCATCATTTTTTTGCATTAAAAAAGTTGTGCAATTGCATGTGCGGCTTCCATATTGTCGTTTTGCCCCCATCCCCTGAAGGGGTGTTTCACCCTTCAAATTGAAGCTGCTTTTGCCCCCATCCCCTAAAGGGGTGTTTCACCCTTCAAATTGAAGCTGCTTTTGCTCCCATCCCCTAAAGGGGTGTTTCACCCTTCAAATTGAAGCTGCACCCAATTGCATGTGCGGCTTCAGCCATTCGTACAGATTCAACTGCATTGGTATCATTAATTATTCGCTGATGGCTTCTATCTTTTATCCAGTTCCATTGATCCTGTAACATATCTTTTAGCAACTGTTGGTAACGATGCTGCTTTTCTGAATTGCTTCCGCATTGAATGGTTACCTGCTCATCAAAAATTATTTCGGTAAACCTTCCCATCACTTTTTTACCGGATGTTTCAGCAGGATGTTTTACAATGGTACAGGGGCCGATTAAATCCTGTAATGCTTGTAGTTGTTCATTTGTAAACAGCCCATGCAACTTCATGCTAACGGGTACCCATTCGTACAACGTGATTTCACCCCTTTCAAAAAGCAACCGCATTTCCTGGCGGTCTAATATTTTAGGCTGGTCGAATCCGTGATAAAAATTTACGGTACCTGCTTCATATAAAACAGTAGCCTGCACCCTGTCATAAATTGTTGTGTCACAACTTTTGCGCTTTTGCTCCACCGCATTAATCACTTTGCCATGGCCCAACCACCCGGAAAACATATCAAAAAAATGAACGCCATGCTCAATGAATATGCCACCGCTTTTTGTTTCGTCCCAAAACCAATGTTGTTCCTGTAGATTTTCATCACTGGCATAATTCTCAAAAAAACCATGTAAAAAATTTCCCATCATTTTCTGCTGTATAATTTTTTGTACCATTGTGTACAAAGGATTGTATCGCTGCATCAGGTTGACCACGTACAGTAATTGAAACTCTTTTGCCAACGCCTGTAATGTAATTACATCAAGTGTTTTTAGGGCTGCAGGTTTTTCACAAATCACATGCTTACCGGCAAGCAATGCATTTTTTGACATTTCAAAATGCAGGTGCGGCGGTGTGGCGATGTACACGAGGTCTATTGAATTGTCTGCCAACAAATCCATGTAATCAAGATGATATGTTGCCTTTAATTCTTCCGCAAGTTTATTACCAGCCATTTCGTTTACATCCGCTACAGCAATTATTTTTATCCCGATAATGGTTATAAAAACATTTGCCGCAAACGCTGCAAAATTTCCTGCACCAATAATACCAATCGATAAATTGTCACCCCTGCCCTTCTCCAAATTAGCAACAACTTTTTGGCCGGGGAATAATTGATTCACTGTTTCACCAGAACTGTTGTCTGTATTTAAAAAACTATACAATTTATTTGGGATGAAAGTATTCAACTGAAAATATTTAAAGATTTAAAATACTATTTGGTTTCTTTCCCTAATAATACATTGACTGCAGCAGCAGCAGCTTCGATGGCGCTTTCAGGCGATTTTTTTCCATAGATAACACAGGACTCATATTCCTGCGAAATAATATCCAGCACTTCTACAATTACTTCGCAATTATCCACGCCTTTTACAAATGGAATTTCTTTTGCAAAGAGCATCATCATCGGGTTTCTTTTAAAATAGTCTGCATAAAAAATATCTGTATCAAGCATTTTTCTACGGGGCAGTTGCCCGGTTATTTCCAGCAATTGTAAATCACCTTTTTTACTTACCAAAGTCTTCACAAAATCCCAGGCAGCCTGTGGATTAGCCGTGCTGTTAAACAGCACAATATTTTTTGGATCTGCATACGTAAACACCGGACCGGTATGATCATCGGGCACGATGGGCGGAAAATAATCAAATTCAAAGTTTCTGTTATGTATATTATTGAGGTAAGAAATTTCCCAGGGACCAGTCCATTTGGTGGCAATAGTTTGTATCACAAAAGGGTCGCTGGAGGCGGCAGTATTTTCTCTTGAAAAATAATCGTTACTGTAGAGCTTTTGCAGAAAACGAAAAACTTCTACGGCATATTTGTTGTTGAAAGCAGCCTTATTATTTACGATCAACGGGGCACCGCCGGAAGCGGCCAGGTACAAAGGATAAAAATTAAATAACCGTTCGTACCAGATTGCCTTTACAGCTGTATATCCAAAACGTTTTTGTTCGTGAGCCTGTTGGTTGTTGGCTTTAAAATCTGCAGCAGCTTTCAGGTAAGCTGAATAGGTTAATGGCAATTGAGTAATCTTATTCTCTGCAAATAATTTTTTATTGTAGATGGTCATAATGGGGTTTACCTTCCAGGGTACCTGGTAAATATGCCCATCGGATGAGGTAATTTCTTTAATGGTATTACTGTCGCAACGCTCTCTAATAAAATCCATAAACCCTTGCAGTGTATCCAACGGAATTAATACGCCTGCATGCGCATACATCTCCACATTGCCCTGCCACATGTTGGCATAAATATCCGGAGCCGATTTACCTACCACGGCAGCAAGAATAACTTCTTCGCTGGATTGCCCCTCGGGTATGGGCTGCATGTGCACCGTTGACTGAGGGTGAGCAAGATTCCAGGCATTACTTGCTGCAGTACATAATTTTATTTCCTGATTGTTATTGGAACACCAGAATAATAATGTGGTGCTTTTTACCGAATTATTCTTGCATGATAAAGTGGCAATCATTAAAAATACAACTATAAAATATGACTTTAAAAAATGCATTCGTTCAATTACTTAGAAAATGGATAAGTGGATAATTATTTAATAATAACCGGTTTAAAAAGAACCCTCACAGCTTTATTTATCTGCAAGGGTTCTATTTCTTTACATCTATCCTGAATTTTTAAAGTGTCTTTTGATTATTGTAAATAGACTTGACCTGTACAGCATCTAACGCAACATTGTAAAACATTACATCATCCATAGTGCCGGTAAAAAACCCTCCCCATGCTACCTGGAAGTCGCCATCTGTTGTAAGGTATTTACTGGTTGGCAAATCCTGGCCAATAACAAAGTTCATTGGAGCAGCAAGCGTCACCGGTGTATTTGGTGTGTTGGTCCATGATTTTACCAGGTCGCCATTTACGTAGAAATTCATTTGGCCTGGTTTGTAGGTTACAACTCCATGATACCAGACGTCATTATCTAATACAGCTGTTTCATCATCCCTGTCGTAGTAAGCAGTATCAACACCATTGTTAGCTTTCATGGTGAAGAATAATTTATTGGCCGATTGCAATTGGAATTTATAGCCGTTCCAACGATTCAATGCCAATATTGTGTAGGTATCTGTATTAATTGTTCGTGAAGCCGGTGCTGCTTTTTTTAGCCAAACACTAATAGTCAACTGCTGTGGGTTTAGCGCTGTACTGTAAGGAACTTCAATATTACTACCTCCGTCAAAATAATACGCCATTCCTGGTCTGCCAAAACGATCAGGCGCAGCGGCCAAAACACCTGCACCATAAAAAACGTGTCCTGCAGTTGCAACGCCGTTATTGTTTTTACCGGATGAATCGGCCGTGTTGCCATTCATTTTCCAAAAGCCGATGAGGTTGGCTTCAGCAATTTCTTTAATGAGCTTTGTTTTGTACGCATCCAGTGCAGCCTGCAATTGAGCAGTTGCATTGGTAACAGCGGACTGCGTTGCGGAAGCATCTGCTAAAACTGCTTTTGCAGCATTCAATACCGTAAGAAATGCAGTCTTGCTGCCTACCTCATAAAACCCGGGCCTGGTACCTTCTGAAGTTCCATCATACGAAGTTTGAGATTCTGTTACTTTGGCTTGCAGGGCAGTTTTGTCTGCAGGTGGTGGGGGCGGTGTACTATCTTTTTTACTACAGGCTCCCAGCATTAATGTGAGTGACAAGGCAAACAGCATTATGCGTTGAATAAAGTTGATTCGAAATGTTGTCGTTGACATGATTATTAATTTTTAAATGATAAAAAAATGAGAGTGTGAATTTATTTAAGTGCCTTATTTCTGTCCCGTTCACTTTGTGGAATAGGAAAGTATTTATTTTGTGCGTATTTAAAATTTGGTTTATCGCTTAAAGCCTGCATGGCATAAGTAGCTCCCCAACGTATTAGATCGAAAAAGCGGTGAAATTCAAAACCCAGTTCCACCCTTCGCTCGTGTTGAATAGCTTTTAAAACATCTGCCTTGTTGGTATAAGTAACATCCGGTAACAGGCTTGCAGGAACATTGGGATAGCCGGAAAGCTTGTTATCGTACAGGTAGCTGTTTCTGGCCCGGCTTCTTACTGCGTTGAGTGGCACCAATGCTTCAGTGCTACGCCCAAGTTCGTTCAATGCTTCTGCATACCAAAGCAACACATCAGCATAACGGATAGCAACGTAGTTTATACTTCCATCGCCTTTTAATGCTTTGGATATTTCCGATAATGGCTGCTGATGTTTTTTAGTGAGATAACCGGTAGATGACCAGTCTTTCAGAAAAACATTTCCGTTTAACCAGGGCATACTATCCCTGCCAACAGTATAATTTAATCGGGGATCTTCTATCCCGCCAGTTGTTTTTTCAAATTCATTTACAAAGTTTTGAGTAGGCGCATTAAAGAAATATCCTCCATCTACCTGTGGTGCAAAGTATTGATTTAACTGGTTGCCGGTTTGCGGATCCTGGCCGTTTAAATGCTGAATTTCAAAAATGGATTCAGGGTTTTTGTTATTCTTAAAGTTTGCATTAAAGTTGTTACTGTACAGTGTATTGAGGGTGTACTTGCCAATCAATTTTTCTGCGGTAGCTGCGGTTTTATCCCATTTGGCCTGAAATAAATAAGCTTTAGCAAGCAATGCCGTAGCAGCTCCACTTGTTACACGTCCTACATCCTGGCCGCTATAGGCAGGCGGTAACGCTGATGCTGCTGCTATTAAATCGGGTTCTATTACGGTTTCAAAAATAGCTGTTATGCTTGACTGTGGTATCTGCAGATCATTGGCATTTGTTGGTGGTTTAACAATTACCGGCACTTCACCAAATGTATTAACGAGCGTAAAATAATACCAGGCTCTCAGGAATTTTGCCTCCGCTACAATTCTGGCCTGCAAGCTTACATCCATCGGGATGGCAGGTACTTTTTCTATTACTAAATTACTGCGGGAAATGCCCTCATACTCTAACGCCCAGGCGGCTTCCAGGTTTCCGTTAATGGGGGTGATGTTAAACTGGTCAATCAAATCAATATCGGCCTGGTCGCCTGCAATGCCGCCTTTTACTGCATCATCGCTGGCCACATCGCCAAATACCCATAACCGGTTGTTGTTGGAATTGGCAAATGACAACGGACGATAGGCTGCATTAATAGCCAGTATGGCATGTGCCTGCGTTTTATAAAATTCCCCCTCAGGGTAATCGCCTTTTACCTCTTTGGTAATAAATTTTTTGCAGCCTGTTATGGTAGCTAACAGTAGCATTGTGGTTAACAATTGAATAAAATACTTTTTCATATGCAACATTTTTTTTTAAATAAATACAGCATTTATGTACTGCATTTCAATTTTTTTTACTGCCTAAAAGTTGAGGTTTACACCCGCTATAAAAGTCCTTGCGCTTGGATAGGTTCCCCAATCAATGCCTGCCGCCATATCGCCCCTGTATTTTTCCCCGTTCACATTATCACTTGTATTCATTTCAGGATCAAAACCGGAATATTTTGTTAACGTCCACAAGTTTTGTGCCGTCACATAAAAACGTAAACTTTTAATGTGTAACCGGGAGATAATTTTATCGGATAAATTATATCCCAGCTGGAGGTTTTTGAGTCTTAGATAAGAGCCATCTTCCAAAAAACGGCTGGAGGGTGTTTTGTTATTAGACGAACCCAGCCAGCTTACCCGGGGCATTGTATTGCTGGTACCTTCACCACGCCAGCGTTCGTCATACACTCTTTGTGTTACATTAAAAGCACGGTAAAAACCTTCTATATCCTGGTTTACCTGCATATACAACTTGTTACCCGATGCACCCTGGAAAAACACCGACAAATCGAAACCTGCATACTCTACATTGAAGGTGGTGCCGAAGGTATATTTGGGTATAGCGCTCCCCAGGAAGGTTCTGTCTTTTTCATTAATAATTCCATCGGGTTTTCCGTCAGGGCCGGAAATGTCTTTAAATTTTACATCGCCGGGACGGATATAACTGCTCTGGTAGGCACTGCCGATAATCTCTGCGTCGTTTTGAAAAATACCGTCCATCTGGTACAGGAAAAATGAGCCGATGGGCTGCCCAACCGTTGTTAGGGTTGCATAAATTCCATTATCAATTCTGCCGCCGGGAATGGGTTCTCCGTTACTAAGCGAGAGTACTTTATTTTGAAGTGTTGCAAAATTTACATTGATATCATATTTTAATTTATGCTTCCTGTTGCCATAATTCAACTCTACTTCAAGGCCTTTGTTTTCCACATTGCCTGCGTTCACAAATGGCGTAGACGCACTACCTCCCGTTAACGGTAATGGAATAGGAATCAGCATATCCGAAGTTTTCTTTACAAAATAATCGACGGTTAAATTGAGTTTATCATTCCAGATGCCGAGGTCGAGGCCAACATCTGCCTGCGTGGAGGATTCCCACTTTACTTTTGTGTTGCCCCGGGAAGAAATGGTGTAGCCCGGATTGCTTGCAGGAGATTCACCAAAAACTGCGTTGTATCCCCTTCCAATGATTGATGAAGAAGCATAATTGCCGATATCCTGGTTACCCAACTGACCATAGCTTGCTCTTGCCTTTATTTTTGAGAACATAGATAAATGATCTTTTACCCAGTTTTCCTGGTGAAGATTCCAGCCAAACGAGCCGGAATAAAAATTGCCATATTTATTGTCTGATCCAAACCTGGAAGACCCATCCCGCCTGGCATTTACGGAAAAAAGGAACCGGTTGTTATAGGTATAATTGGCATTGGCAAATATGGAAAAAAGCGCCCATTCCTGCTGTCCGTCAAAAACAGTTTTTGAAAGGCTTAATCCATTATTAAGGTATCGAAGGCTGGCTATCTGATCTGGAAAAGTATTATCTGAACCACCGTGAATTTTTGTAACATTGCTGATTGCTTCTGTACCTGCAATGAAGTTTACATTATGAACGTTGTTGAAAGTGTTATTATAGCGTAGCGTATTATTCCAAACCAAATTAAAGTTGGTAGCAGTACTCTGTGAAAGCCTGCTGGGACTGTTTACCCTAAGGTTGGTTCCATAATTTTCATCGAACCTTTTATTGTTGGTTATAATAGCATCGAGGCCTACATCTGTTTTAAATCGTATTTTTTTTGTGATTTTATATTCGGCATATAAGTTTGTAAAAATCCGGTACTGGGTTTCTTTATTATCCGTTTTATTGGCTAGGGCTACAGGGTTGTATCCATCGCCAAAAAAGTTTGGATATAGCGGCAGATCAGAATAAACACCTGCACTGTCATATACCGGTATAGCAGGCGTACGAAACAAAGAATAGCGCACCACACTACCACCATTGCCACCATAACCATCACCTGAACTCCCGATCCTGTTCTTTTTAGAATAAGACAAATTAATATTGCTGACAATACTCAATCTATCAGTAGCTTCTATATTTAATTTAGATAAGAGGGAGAAGCGTTCGAATCCTGAATTTAAAATAATTCCATCCTGCTTAAAATAACTGCCGGAAAGATAGTAGAGCGTTTTATCATTACCGCCTCTCACCGATAACTGGTGACTTTGCATGGGGGCATTTTGAAAAATTTCACTCAACCAGTCAGTATTTGCCGTTGGAATTCCGGCTGGAATTAATTTCCTTTTTAATGCAGGATTAAGAATGTCTTTATTATCATTGTTTACCGCCTCATTGTATATTTCAACATATTGAGCAGTGTTGAGCATTTTGGTGAGATGACCATGTTGCTGCATCCCGGTATATCCTGAATAATTAAATTGCGATTTACCCCTTCGGCCATTTTTGGTAGTAACCAACACCACGCCATTAGATGCCCGGGCTCCATAGATGGCAGCCGATGATGCATCTTTTAAAACAATCATTGATTCAATGTCATTGGCAGAAAGAAAATTAATACCATCCTTAGTAGGTACACCGTCAATAACAAACAGGGGGTTGTTATCATTGATGGTACCTACACCCCTGATTCTTACGGTAACGCCGTCACCGGGTTGACCAGTGTTCTGTGTTATTCTTACGCCGGGTGCTTTGCCCTGCAATGCCTGGTCTACACTTAACACAGGTAATTTAGCAATGCCAGCTACGTTTATAGCCGATACGGCACCCGCAAGATCTGCCCGCCTTCGTGGCTGATACCCTACAATCACCACTTCATTTAAATCTTTATTTAATTCCTGCAGAAAAACCTGCAGTACTTCCTGTCCATTAATTTTTATTTCCACCGTTTTAAAACCAACGTAGCTAATAATCAATGTTGCATTTTCCGGTGCTTCTATGGAGAAGTTTCCGTTAGCATCGGTTTGTACGGAACTAGTGGATCCCTTCACCTTAACGGTTGCGCCTAATACACCGTTGCCACTACTATCTTTTACAACGCCTTTAACGGGAAGTAATGGCATTGTGCCAACGTTTTGTTGGGGCCTTCCAACCGCAGGATTCACTAAGATTGCAGATTTTTTTTGGACAAATTTGAGCCCTGTTTGCTTAGTAATATTTTCCAGTAAGGCACTTAAGGGCCGTTGCCCTGTAGCCAGAGTCATTATTTGAGAAACATTCACTTCTTTCTCATCATAAGCAAAAAACAAAGTGGTTTGGCTTTCAACCAGCTTAAAAAACTGGAGTAGTGTGCTGTTACTTGTTTCTATGGAGATGATTACTTCATTCAATTTGTCCTGTCGCTCAGCTTTTGCAGCGTAGGTGCCTGCTACAAGCAGGCAAAACAGGACGATTGTATTCAGGCGAAGCCTGAACCATTTGGCGGTTGAATCATTCATGGCAGCTAAAGTTTATAATGCTGACGCATTATTTTATTAAAATTGTATCGCCGTTTACCTGGTAATTAACTTGCTTAATTACACAGATATTCTCTATCACTTCTTTGAAAGTTATATTGTTGAATTTTCCTGTAAAATGCCAGGATTTTTTGTTGCTTGTATTGATGAGTGTAACACCAAAAGCTGTTTTAATTTTTTTGGCTATTATCTCAAAATCATCCTTGAAAAATTCTATGTCCTTGTGTAAATCTAATCCGGCAACCGTCATTGCTTCTTTAAAAAACTGTTGCCCGTTTTGCTGATAAACGACTCTCTCATTCGGTTTCAATATGATTGATTGCATGGCTGCCCCTGATGCATCTTTGGCATCTACCTGCAGCTTTCCCTGAAGCAATTCAACAATCATTCCAACATTTGCCTGTTGTTTCTTTACATTAAAAACAGTTCCTAAAACAGTGGCTAAAAGGTTGCCCTGCTGTACTTTAAAAGGATGTGCAGCATCGTGACTAACCCTGAAATTTGCTTCCCCATCGAGGTTCACAAACCGATCCTTATCGCCAAAAACTGCCGGATAACGCAATGAACTATTTACTGCCAGTGTTACAACCGTACTATCGCTCAGCCTTATTATCATGGGTACTTTTCCACGGTTATACTGCTCCACTAACGGTGGGTTAAAAGGCCTGGCTGGTTGAAATATAAAATAACAAAGCAAACAAAAAACTGCAACAGAAGCTGCTGCACTTATGTAAATAACGTATCTCCGTCGGTTACTTATAGCCGTTTTCGATTTAAATAATGGTGCAATTACTGATGTTGATTTTGTGATGACGGGTGCTGATTGTATTGCCAGGTTAATGCGTTCAAGTTCTTGCTGGTATTCACTTTCAGAAAGTGTAATTGATAAAGCATGCACCATTTCCCTTGCTTCGTTGCCAAGGATTATTTTTTCAGGATGCGTTACAAACCACTTTTCCCAAAACTGCTTGTCATCCTTACTACAATTATTACAGTAGTTTACAAATGATTCATCTGTTAAGAAATCCTCTAACAGGTATGTTGCAAGATTCTTATTTTCCATGTAGCTAATATTGATCCAGGCTAATATGACTGTTATCAAATGATAGTGCAGGCAAATGATTTTTTTTACCGGTTTTTTTGAAAATATATTTTTGAGAAAGGAAAAGTACTTCCGGTGCTTTAAAATAAGCAGCAGAATAATTGATCAGTTACAACGACAATACCAGCATACGCATATACAATCGAAGCGTATGTATAGCTTCATAAATGAGATTATAGACAGTTCGTTGTTTAAGAGAAGTTTTTGTAGCAATTTCGGCATAGCTTAAGTTTTCGAAAAATTTAAGCTTGATCATTTCGAATTGTTTTTTAGTGAGTTTGCTTAAGGCAGAGCGAAGCTTTTCCTTTTTCTCTTCGGAGTTTTGAAATGCAATCAGCAGCTCTTCATAAGGCAATATATTTTCATTGAGGTTATGCAGCATTTGATTGGTGCTTTTTTCACTAACTACATGCCCCAATTCCTTATATATTTTTCTACGCAACCAGGTAAACAAATAGGAACGGATATTTTCGACATCAGCATTAATGGTATCCCGTTTTACCCAGATTTCCAGGAACATTTCCTGTATACAATCCTTGGTAGTTTCTGTGTTGGTACAGAGCGAAAATCCGTATGAAAAAAGTGCATTATAATGGCATTCATAGATAGAAAGGAATGCATTTCTATCTCCTTCGGTCATAAGTAGCCAATTCTCCATGTTATATCCTCAGATTAGTATTAAAATGTTAAGGTCTGGGGGAAATTTGTAGGCGTGCTTTATAAAGTTTGACTAAATTAAGCATTCTTAAAATGATAAGGCATTTAAAAGAATACTCGTTATGTTTTTTGTTAGACCAGTAGAAATTCAACCGCCGTTTGGCGTGCTGATCAGTTTACTGATCTCCATATAAAATAACTATCACTAAAAGGTATTCTTACTTTTAAAACCGCTTTCAAATGCTCCGCCCAAGAAAAAATTTATGTTGATATGGGCTAAGATGGCTAAGTTATTTGTAAAAAAATAGGCTAAATTTAAATAATAGATAATTGAAATGCCATAAATATTTCGCTTTTTCGGAATTAGATTTTTCTACTTTAGCAATGACCATTTACCTGTTCATGTTCATATAAAAACAAGTGAAGGGACTGCCAAATTTGAGATTGACCCGTTGCTGTTGATAGAAAACAAAGGCGTAAAAATGAAAGATATTTATTTGGCAGAAAGCATCATAGAAGAAAACAGGGAGTTGATTATAAAGCACTGGAACAATTTTTTTAATCGCAATCAATAAGTAAAATGCAAGCAATAAAAATTTGGTTTGATGTAGCACACATTTTTGTGGAAACTACAGATAATAAGATTGGGAAAATGCCATTAGCCTGGTTTCCACGTCTATTAAATGCAGACAAAGAACAACTTGTTAAATTTGAATTATGGGCAGATAACACCTGGATACATTGGGAAGATATTGGTGAAAATTTATCAGTAAAAGGATTCTTTACCTTTAAAAAAGAAAATATTGGGATGCAGCATTAAGTTCTTTTTGTTTGAATCACAGTTTACTGAACGCCGTCCGTATTTAAAAGTGTGTCTCCTTTTTTACAATTCGGTTTCTACTGATGTGACGGCGTTGATTTAATATTAACTATTGACTCTTTGTTCCTTTATTTCTTTGTAACGAATTGTGTCGTTTACAGCAATTTTTGCATTTAGTAAACGTACTTCATTAACGTTTTTATAATTAGCTTGTAAAGATATAATTTTATTAAAAAATAGTCTGCTGTAGTTGATATCAGCAAACTATTTTTTTTTAAAATTACATTAAACCTAATTACTCCTTCTTTTAAGAATGCTGTAAAACTGGTTGTTAAATGCCATAAACTCTTTTTCCATTAAATCGATACTGCCTTCTTTACTACCCGATAAGGGCTCTAAAGAAGTTGCTACTTCCAGGTACAAATCGCTAAGGCGACGGCGGTATTTAAATTCATCGAAGAAAATAGTTTTACGGTTTAGCTCCAAAATTTCTTTCCGCATGCTGTCAAGTGATGCCAACTGCAATTGATTAGCAGGGGTTTTGTTGTCAATTTTGGTAAGGTTTGTAATGGTCTTATCCATAGTGTCTACCAATACGGCAAGCTTTTCGTGCAGGCTGTACAAATGCATGGATTGCTGGTACAATTTTTCAATATTTTTAGCACTGAAGCCTTTGGCATCATTCGCTTTTATATTAATAAACTGCTCATACTTTTTGCCGCCAGCCAGCAACACCACTTTGTATTTACCTACAGGAACCCTTGGTGCAACAAGGCCCGAATAAAACACACTGGAACCTGCAACAAAGCCACCTTTAGCTACCTTGGGCGGATTGATGTTAAAAGGCCAGTACACTTTGTTTAATCCCTTTACTGCTGTGCCATTGATATCTTTAATTTTTTTATTAGCTGCATCATAAATTTCTATTTTGGTTGCCGTTTCACTGCGCTGTTTTAGGTAGTAATTAAAGGAAGGTAATTGCACTTTGCTGCCGGCAGTGTATCCTGCAATGTTACCACCAGTTGCAGGAAGCTGGGCCGAATAGTCATATATAAAATCACTTACAGGGTAGAGGATCACATCTGCATTTACATCAGATTTTACCAGTTCTCTTAATGGTTGCAAATCATCAATAATATAAATTCCCCGGCCATGTGAGGCTACTAAAAGATCCCCTGTTTGCGGATGTATTTTGATATCTCTTACCAGGTTATACCAGGGCATTTCCTGGTACTTGCTTCTCATCCAATTAGCACCTCCATCAATGGAAATAAACAGTCCCATTTCGGTGCCAGCGAATAATAATTTTTCATTTTTTATGTCTTCCCTTATCACATGCGCAAAGCCTGTAAATTCCGGCGAGGAAATTCGTTTCCATGTATTACCGGCATCGTAACTTACCGCAAAATAGGTGGCATGATCGCCATACATGTGGTTATCAAAACTGGCATACATTCTTTTTGGGTTTAAGCTGGAAAGTTCAATGCAACTTACCCATGCAGCTTTTGGAATGCCGGCTTTCCAAACTTCCGGCGCTTTGTTGGTCCAGGTTTTTCCTCCATCGGTTGTTACCTGCAGGTTACCATCGTCGGTACCAACCCAAATGATATTTTCGTTGGTTGCATGCTGCGTAATGGTGTAAATGGTGCAATGATTTTCTGCGCTGGTATTATCGCCGGTGATGCCGCCGCTTTCTTCTGTTTTTTGTTTGGCTTTATCGTTGGTGGTTAAGTCGGGTGAAATTCTCCGCCAGTTTCTGCCTTCGTCTGTTGATTTGTACAGATACTGATTTGCCATGTACAGGTTGTACAATGGCTTGCCTGCGGCCGATTTTTTGGTAGACAAACCTGTAACAATGGGGGTGTTCCAATGGAAACGATGATCGTCTTCGCCCGATACTTTTTGCGGTTTGATAGAGGAAGAAAGTCCGGTGTTTAAATCAATGCGGTTGGCATTTCCACCCTGCGATTCTGCAAAAACAATTTTTGAATTTAAAGGACTCGGCTGCACCCAAAAACCATCTCCTCCGTTTATATCCTGCCAATCTGCGCTGCTTACACCACCAGCCGAAGAGTTAGGCGCCATCCAGCTTCCATTATCCTGCAGGCCACCGTATACATTGTAAGTTTTTTCGTTGTCGGTGGTTACGTGATAAAACTGCCCGACCGGTAAATTATTTAGAAATTGCCAGGATACACCTTTGTTCATGGTAAGATAAACACCGCCATCTGTACCGAGGTACATGATATCTGTATTGGCCGGATTAATCCACAGCGCATGATGGTCGGCATGTGGTTCTACCCCACCAATAATACTGTTGCTCCAGGAATAGCCGCCATCTTTTGAATATTGAAAATCGTACGCAGGGCGATATACTTTTTTTGCGTCTGTCGGATCAAATATCAACGTGCTGAAATAAAATGGGCGTGCGGTAATATTCTCCGTAGCTGCCAATTTTTCCCAGCTGCTGCCTTCATCTTTTGAAATAAATAAACCTGGGATTTTCGCTTCCACAATGGCCAATACTTCCGCAGGCTTTGATGGGTTGATGGCAATTACTATCCTACCTAAATCGCCTGCTGGCAAGCCATTGGTAACCTTTTTCCATGTTTCGCCACCATCCGCACTTTTATACAGGGCACTTCCCGGCCCGCCAGATGAAAAGGAATAGGGCTTGCGCCTGAACTGCCAAAAACCGGCTAGCATTATTTTAGGATTGGTGGGGTTGATGGCGATATCAGTACAGCCTGTTTCTTCATTCACAAATAATATCTTTTTCCATGTTTTACCACCGTCGGTTGTTTTGTACAAACCACGGTGCGGACTGCTGCTCCAAAGCGGACCAGGCACAGCTACAAACAGCGTTTTGCTATCCGTTGGATCAAATACTATTTTACTGATATGCTCGGTACTATCCAATCCAATTTTTTGCCAGTTAGCTCCTCCATCGGTTGTTTTATACATACCATCACCAATTGATACAGTATTGCGCATGTTGCTCTCGCCGGTGCCGGCATACACGGTTTTTGCGTTACCTTTTTCTATAGCCAGGGCGCCAATACTCTGGCAATATTTATCAAATATGGGGGCAAAAGAAATACCGCCGTTCTGACTTTTCCAGATTCCGCCTCCTGCTGTACCTACATACAGAGTAAGCTGATCGCCGGCGGCCATCCCTTCGATGGCACTTATGCGGCCGCTCATGGTAGATGGCCCTAAGGCCCGTGCAGTAAGGGTTTGAAAGTAGGAAGAGTTGATAGTTGTTTGTGCAACAAGACTGGTCATACATATGCAGGCCAACCATACAAGCGTACATTTTTTTATCATACAATAAGGTTTTTTATGAATAGGCTTTGATGAATTACCGGAAATTTAAAATAGCTAAGCAAAAAAAAATCTTACTCAAAAAAACAGTTTTTCGAGTAAGATTTTTGAGGTAATTAAATATGATTATTTACCGTTGAAAATAGTTTCATCTACAGCTACATTGGTAGATACTTTTTTTGTTACCAGCATCATTCCACCCTGGTCTAACTTGAAAGGCATTTTTACACCAAAATCTGTATCCTGGTAATCGAAATGTTTAATGGAAACTTTTATATCCTGCCCCTGCTGTTTGGTTGTAGTTTCCTGCTTATAAATAAGGTTAGTTTTTAAATCAAAAAAGTAAATAGTTTCATTTTGATTTTTAGTAGTAAGCTTTATTTTAAAGTATTCGTTGCCATCTTCTTCATCTTTACCCAACGATTCTACTGTACTGCCTTTTTCCTTGTAATCTACAAATGCACCCTGAATATCCAATTCATCTAATTTTTCTTTTAGTTCGTCTGCTGTTAATGGTTGCAGGGTAGCTTTACCAGCCATTGGATTTTGTGACCATCCCGCTGCAGGTGTTGTAATATCAATGAATTTACTACCTTGAAATTCAGCATCCATCCTTGTTCCTTTGCTGTTAACCGATTGCACCACGAAAGGAATCTCCAATCCCTGTACTTCAACCTGGCCTTCCACTTTTATGGATTTAATTTGTTTCCATTTTTCTTTACCACCAATGGCAGCAATGTACTTATCAATAACTTCATCTGCCGTTTGTGCCTTAACAGCAAAACCTGTAAAAACCAAAGCGAGCAAAACAAATGAGTGCAACAAAAACTTTTTCATGTTGGGGTGTTTTTTAATTTTATTTAATTTTTTAAGACAATTATTAGTTACAAAATGTTTAGTTTAATAACAGTAGCAAATAAATTCTTTTTATTGAAACCCTTAATAAAAAATGTACTGGGGTTATCTACAATTATAACAGGTTTAAAACTTATTTTAACGGGAACGAGAATATTTTTATTTACTCTGCCCAGCCGCTTGCCAACACATCAGCAATGTGCATGGTTTTGATAGGAAGGTCATTTTTTTTAATATACCCATCAAGGTGCATCAGGCAGCTAAGGTCGGTTGATATAATGAAGTTTGCATTTGTTGCCAATGCGTTATTAACTTTCTGATCTGCCATTCCAATGGAGATAGCCTCATATTTCACGGCAAATGAACCACCAAAACCGCAGCAGGTTTCTACCTCGTCCATTTCTACCAATTGCAGTCCTTTTACCTGTGCCAGCAATTTACGGGGACCGGTTTTTATTTTACACTCCCGCAAAGCAGCGCAACTATCATGATAGGTGGCCGAAGCATTTAATTCAGCCCCGTAATTTTCAATGTGAAGCACATCCGTAAGGAATTCTGTAAACTCAAAAATCCGGTTATTTAAATCTTTTACCTGGTTATGATAAGAGGAGTTATCGAACAATTTAGCGTAGTAATTTCTTACAAATCCAACGCAACTTGCGCTGGGGCAAACGATGTAATCTGCATTGTCGAAATCCTTGATAAACTTGGTGCATACTTCCCTGGCTTCATCCCAAAAACCGGCATTAAACGCCGGTTGTCCGCAACAGGTTTGGTTAGTATTGTAGATTACTTCACAACAGGCTTTCTCCAACACTTTCACCATGTTAAAGGCGGTTTGTGGATATAGCTGATCGATAAAACAAGGTATAAATATTTGTACTCTCATGTCCCTTTCCCCCACAGGGAAATTTATGAATTAGATAAATGAAGTTTTGTTATACTTACTGTTTGGCTGTTGATAAAAATCATGGTAGCAGCAACTACGAAACCATTATTGTTTTGGAGAAAAACCTTGTTTTAAGCTGATCATTTTTAGGGCGGTGATAGCGGCTTCTTCCCCTTTATGGCCATGTTTCCCGCCCATTCTTTCATTGGCCTGCTGCTGGTTATCTACGGTAAGAACGCCAAAAATAGTTGGTACAGGCAACAGTAGATTTAAGTTTAATACACCCTCCGTAATGGCTTTGCATACATAATCAAAATGAGGTGTATCTCCCTTTATTACACAAGCTAGGGCAATAAAAGCAAGTGGTTTATCGGCTTTATATTTATGAGATTCCCAGTAGGCTTTGGTTGCAAACGGAATTTCAAAAGCGCCAGGTACAGTTATTATTTTATAACACATTCCGTGTTCCTTTAAAACACTTACACAACCTGCTTCCAGCACATCCAGCACAGCAGCATTCCATTCGGTACGGATTACTACAACACAGGTATCCTTTGTAAACCGGATGCCTGCTACATTTGAAGTATTCAATGAGTTTACTGACATAAATTATGATCGTTGGTGCAAACTTTTATTGCAGCATTTAATAACATCTTATTTATTAATCCATAAAGACAAACGCACCCTAAAAACATAGCTGATAGAAATTAACTTTAGACTTAATCCAAAACTATAAATAACAGCTAACGAATTATTCTATCATCCCCAACCTTGCTAAATATTTATCAACTTCAGTAGCATGGCCGCTTTTAGGGAAGTCCTCTTTTATCCGCTTAAAAAATTCAATGGCTTCCTTTGACTTGCCGGTTGCGTCAGCAAACAAACCCGCTTTAAACAAGGCTTCCGGCGTCATAAACTCATCTTTGCTGTTAACAGCTACCGCTTTTTTATAGTATTCTAAAGCATCGTCGTTCTTTTTTAATTCAGAATAAGCATCAGCCAATAAAAGGTAAGCGCTGGTTTGTACCTGTGTTGCATTGGTAGAAAAATCTTTTAAATGCTTTACAGCATTGTTAAAATCGCCACTGTACAAATAGCAGGCGCCTGCAATAAAATGCGCCCTGTTACCGGCAGTTGTGCCCCCATAATTGTTGATCAATTTTAAAACGCCGGTTGTTACGGGTCCACCACCATTTAATACCATGTTGATAGAATCTTTATTAAACCCACCCTGTGTCATTTTATCAAATAGCTGTTCTGCCGGAAAAATTAATTCAGCGGCTTTTTCATTGTTAGGAACTTTTACAAAATTTAAATAGGCGTACCAACCGCCGATTAATAGTATCATTGCACTACCAACATAAATAATTGGCTTACTAAACTTAGCCCAAAAATCTTTTGCTTTTTCTATGGTTTCATTTACTTCTACAGTTTCTACTATTGTTTGCTTTTCTGCCATCTTTTTTATTCACCCACTTCCCTTTTTTTAAGAAAGGACACCGGGCATTTTTTTAATTATTATAAATAGGTTTCCTGGTTGCTTGGTTTAATAAATTATCTTAATCGGTAATAAATGGATAGTCTGCCTGGATGTAAACATCTTTCAATAATTCATCATCATTGGGCCATGGACTTTCTTCGGCAAATTTCACACTCTCTTCTACCTGTGCTTTTACCCTTTCATTGATTACTTCTATGTCGGCGTCTGCTAATTGATATTCATCTTTTAATACCTTCAATACATGATCGATAGGATCTCTTTGCTTGTATTCCTCCACTTCATCTTTAGTTCGGTACTTTTGAGGATCGCTCATACTATGTCCTTTGTACCGATAGGTTTTAATTTCCAGCAAAGTTGGTCCACCTTTTTCCCTTGCCCGGTTTACTGATCTTAAAACTGCATTGTGAACGTCTTCCGGACTCATACCGTCTACACTGTCGCCTGGCATATCGTAGGCATCGGCAAGTTTATACAGGTCCATTACATTGCTGGTACGGGCAACGGAAGTACCCATTGCATATTGATTGTTTTCACAAATAAACACAACCGGCAATTTCCAAAGCATAGCCATATTAAATGTTTCGTGGAGCATTCCCTGGCGTGCAGCACCATCACCAAAAAAGCAAAGAGCCACATTGTTAGTGCCTTTATATTGTTCTGCAAATGCCAGTCCTGCACCGGTACCTATCTGGGCACCTACTATACCATGACCACCAAAAAAGCCGACATCTACTCCAAAAATATGCATACTACCACCCTTGCCTTTGCTGCACCCGGTGGCCTTTCCATACAATTCGGCCATGGTAGCTTTTGGTGTAACACCTTTGGCAATTGCCAAAGCATGACACCGGTAGGCTGTGATAAATTTATCATCCGGATTGGTAGCAGTCATACAACCTGCTGCTACGGCTTCCTGGCCTATGTATAAATGACAAAAGCCTCTTATTTTTTGCATCCCGTACAATTGCCCTGTCTTTTCTTCGAACCGGCGAAGTAATAACATTAATTCGTACCAATATAAATAAGTGTCTTTGGAAAATTTTGTTGCCAATGGTGAAATATTTTAGGCGGCAAAGATAAGGGAGAAATTGAAAAAAAAAGGTACCGTCAAAGAAACCGGAAAACAGTTGAACTTTTCTGGAAAACAACTGTAATTAAGATCAATCCTGAGAATTTAAACCCACCAGCATTTGAAGCGAACAATTTATTGCCTTCAAGGTGTTGGCTAACCACTTTGTTTAAGGGTAATGATAAAAATTACGAAATATTTGAACAGAAATAGTAAAAAAAATAATTCAAGTTTTTTTATTTCCTTTATCGAAGTAAATACCGGGCATTCTTTTCTTTTACAAATAAAAAAAATATACCTTCATGCCAACCCAAAACTTTATTATATGAGTAATCCTGCCAAGTTAAAAATTGCCGATGTAAAAGAAATTTGTGTAATTGATGACGATAGCATTGCCTTATATTTAGCGGAGAAAATATTTGAGTATGAATTACCTGATATTCCGTTTAAAGGTTTTGATAATGTAAACACTTCACTTACTTATTTGTCCGATAATCCGCATACCAAAAGATTGATTTTGGTTGATTTAAATATGCCGATTAGAGACGGGTGGAATTTCCTCGAAAACTATAATTTCAATGCCGATAAAGACCTGATATTTATTCTTTCCTCATCAGAAAATATAGCCGATAAAAATAAGGCAAAGTCATTTACACAGGTAACAGGCTATATTGAAAAGCCCATCACTATAGAACGTGTTATTGAAATACGAAATCAATACTAGCCCACTTTTTACAGCTGCAATAAGCCAACCCCGTATAAGGTATTTACCGGCTTATTATCCCAAAACAATTCAAAGTCATTGAACCCTGCTCTTTCGTAGGCTTCCTTAATTTCCTGCAAGCTGTACAAGGTATGATTGCTAATGGAAATACGTTGCAGCATTGCTACAAGCCAATGGGCATTGGTCTTATTTAATTTGATGCTGAGCGTTTCTGTTGTGGATTCAAAAGTGAGGGTACTCATTTCCCACTGACTTCCTTTCTTTGATTTCACATAATCTTCCACTGCTGGCATATTGCCCAGCCATACCAATTTGGTTGTTGGCTTTGCAATTAAAACAGGTTCATCTTGTAAAGCCTCAGAAATATAGCCAGGCTTTATGGAAGTCTTTGGCACTTTAAAATCGAACCATTTTTGCAAAGGGTAATCGTAACAGGTGCCATGCATATAATTGAGTAAAGATTTTTTTAACCCAAAGCCAAAGGTATCATGGTCGGCACCTGTTGGATCTGCATGCTCAATGTCGTTATTGGCAAAAGTGCCTATAACATTGGTTTTCTTCACAACTTTGTATTCATCTGGATTTAATCCAACGGGGCTATGAGCCGTCATGGCAAACTGGTGCCAAAAAGCAGACTGCAAAATACCAGCTTCAAATAACTGCCGCACCATTTCCAGCGAATCGATGGTTTCCTGCGCCGTTTGGGTTGGAAAGCCATACATCAGGTAGGCGTGTACCATAATGCCGGCATCTTTAAAACTTTTGGTAACCCTTGCCACCTGGGCTACAGTAATTCCTTTTTGTATTAGTTTCAATAACCGGTCGGATGCAACTTCCAGCCCGCCAGATACGCCAATGCAGCCGGATGCTTTCAATAGCAAACAAAGATCACGGGTAAAACTTTTTTCAAAACGGATATTGGTCCACCAGCTCACTACCAACTTACGCCTTATAATTTCAAGTGCAAGCGAACGCATTAAAGCAGGCGGTGCTGCTTCGTCTACAAAGTGAAAACCATTCTCGCCGGTTTGTGCAATCAGTTCTTCCATTCGGTTGCAAAGTATAGCGGCAGTAAGGGGCTCGTAGTGTTGAATGTAATTAAGTGAGATATCGCAGAAAGTACATTTACCCCAATAGCAGCCATGTGCCATGGTAAGTTTGTTCCACCTGCCATCGCTCCACAGGCTGTGCATGGGATTGACCAATTCAATGGCAGAAATATATTTATCCAACAGCAAATCACTATAATCCGGTGTGCCTACCTGGCCTTGTTTATAATCGGTACAGGCTTTATTGTCAATGTACACTACGGCTTCATCCTGCAGCGTTAACGTGCGCTTCAGCGTATCCTGATTATTATTGCTTTTAATGTGTTGTAATAAATTTTCCAAAGGTGCTTCCCCATCATCCAAGGCAATAAAATCAAAAAACTCAAATACCCTTGCATCGGAAAGAGAGCGAAGTTCTGTATTGGCAAAACCACCACCCATCGCTACTTTAGCCGAAGGGAAATGTTGCTTTATCCATTGCCCACACCGTAATGCAGCATACAAATTTCCCGGAAAAGGCACCGATATTGCAACCAGTTTTGGTTGTACGGTTGCAATATGTTGTTGAAGTATTTTTACCAGGATATGGTCGATGTAGGTGTAGGGTTGTTGCAAGGCAAGGTACAATTCATCAAAGCTACCGGCCGATCTGCCCAGCCTTTCAGCATACCTGCTAAAGCCAAAATGACGATCAATTGTTTCTTTAATAAAATCTGACAGGTCTTCCAGGTACATCGTTGCCAGGTGTTTGGCTTTATCCTGTAAACCCATATTACCAAAAGCCCAGGTTAAATCATCCAACTGCGCAAAACGGGCTGCCTCCGGCAAAAAACCCCGGTTGCAAATCAGCCTGGCAAGTGTTGGATTATGCCCCTGCAAAAAAAGAATGGCAGCATCGATGGTTTGTATGTATTGGGCCCTCAATGTCCAAATGCGGTTGATATTTTCACTAAATCCTTCGATGCAGGCGATGCTTCCAAATAATTGCTGCAAGCCTTGTTGAGAGAAAAGTGCAAGGGTAACTTCTATACCCAAATCTGTTTGAAACGACGTGATGTCTTTGGTATTTAAAAACCCCTTTAAATAGGCCGTTGCCGGGTATGGTGTATTGAGCTGCGTAAAGGGTGGTGTTACTAAAAAGACGTCGGTTGAAGGCATGTATTTATTTGTGTGGGCAAAATTATCCATTCTTTTTAAAGTAACGGCTTCAATTTTAAAGTAACCGCCTAAACAACTAAACATCTAAACTCCTAAACCGCCTGTTTAGATGAAGCGTTTAATAACCTATCAAATTTGCAATCGGATGAGGCTTGAGGGTTCCTCCTTTTGAGTATCATATAATACAATCATTTATCTTGCGGTCCTATGCTGCGGCTTTCAAACATTTCGCTTACACAGTTTAAGAATTATTCTTTTTCTTCTTTCCATTTTAATGAAAGGGTGATTGGTATATGCGGCCTTAATGGCAGGGGGAAAACCAATTTACTGGACGCCATTTATTACCTCTGTTTTACCAAAAGTTATTTTACCAAAACAGATGCAATGAATGCCCAGTTTGAATCGGACGGGTTTAGACTGGAGGCGCTATTTAATGACCAAAAAGTTGTGCTGATACTCCGGCTTGCCAGTAAAAAAGAATTGCTGCTGAACGATATGCCTTATGAAAAATTCTCGAAGCATATCGGTAAATTTCCGGCGGTGATGATAGCGCCTGATGATATTGAATTAATAACAGGTGGCAGCGAGGGCCGAAGGCGCTTTTTAGATACCGTAATCAGCCAAATAGATGAGCAGTACCTGCAACAACTTATCTTGTACAACAAGGTATTGCAGCAACGCAACAGCTTGCTGAAACGTTTTGCAGAACAGGGTTCTGCCAATTGGCCGTTACTGGAGGTGTTGGACTATCAATTGATTACTCCCGGGAAATATATTTACCAGACACGGGCCGATTTTATGCAACTTTTAATGCCACTTGCGAATGATTTGTACGGCACTATTGCCGGACAAAAAGAATCTGTAGCGCTTGAGTATGAAAGCCAGCTGCACAACAAAAGTTTTGAAGAATTACTGCTTCAAAACCGTGAAAAAGATTTGGTATTGCAACGCAGCAATGGCGGCATTCATAAAGATGATATTTTATTTTTGCTGAACGACCAGGTGTTTAAAAACATAGCATCACAAGGGCAGCGCAAGAGCCTGCTGTTTGCCTTAAAACTAGCCGAATTTCAATTATTAAAGTCGTACAAAGGTTTCGCCCCATTGCTGCTGCTGGATGATGTTTTTGAAAAACTGGACCAGGATAGAATGCAACAGCTGTTGCAATGGGTTTGTACCGATAATGATGGGCAGGTATTTATTACAGATACGCACAAAGAAAGGCTGGAAGATGCCCTTCAAAAATTAGGCACCGGGTACCAGGTGATAGAAGTTTAAGTACAAGTTGAGCAAACAACTGCTTAGTAGTAAAGGGAAAGATTTTAACCATTTAAAATGGCGATATGCTTAAAAACAATTGAGCAATTTTTTTACTACTAATTTTGATACATGTTTACAGGCATCATAGAAACAACCGGCTTCATCACAGATATAATATCGACCGGTACCAATAAAACATTTTGGGTGGCCTCTCCTATTTCTGCCAATTTAAAAGTAGATCAAAGTGTAGCGCACAGCGGCGTTTGCCTTACTGTAGAAAAAGTAGCAAATGGTAAACACCAATTAACAGCCATTGAAGAAACCCTGCAAAAAACCAACCTGAATACCTGGAATACAGGAACAATCGTAAATATTGAAAGATGTCTTGCCATAAATGGCCGGCTGGACGGACATATTGTACAGGGACATGTTGATGCGGTGGCAAGCTGCCTGCAGGTTGCAGATAAAGATGGCAGCTGGGAATTTACTTTTTCTTTTAACCCTCAATTTGCGTCGCTGGTAATTGAAAAAGGCTCTATTGCAATCAACGGCACCAGTCTTACCGTTTTTAATGTGACCAGCAATACTTTTACGGTTGCCATTATACCTTACACTTACGAACACACCAATATTCACCAGGTAACGGCAGGCACCATGGTAAATATTGAATTTGATATGATTGGTAAATATGTAGCAAGGTTGTATGAGGTAAGGCAATTGTAGCATAATTTAATAACTGATAATTTAATAATTGATAATTGAATAATTGATAATTTAATAATTGATAATTTAATAATTGATAATTGATAATTCACTATTCCCAATTTAGCATCAACTTTTGAACTTTTACTTTTCCCTTTTTACTTTTTTGACTTTTTACTTTTAACTTTAGTTTTCTATCATTTTTTTTAACCATAATACAGCAATTTGCTAAGTATCATCATCCCAGTTTTTAATGAGGCAGAAAGCATCCCGGTATTGTGTGAACAACTACAATCAGTTTGCATAAATGACTACGAAATAATTTTTGTGGATGATGGGAGTACCGATAATACTTTCCGGCAAATTGAAACAATTGCATTAAAAGATAAACAGATTAAATGCATTTCACTCAGTAGAAATTTTGGGCACCAGAATGCATTAATGGCTGGTATGGAATCTGCTTCGGGTGATTATATTATCATTATGGATGGCGATCTGCAACACCCGCCGGGCCTGATTCCTATAATGATTGAACAATTAGCTGCAGGCTTTGACCTGGTTGCCACCAAACGAAACAAAACAGCCAATGCCGGCTGGTTAAAAAATACAACTGCATCCATTTTTTATTTCTTTATCAACGCCATTTCCGATACCAGGATAGAAGAAGGTGTAGCCGATTTTAAAGCATTTAACCGCAAAGTATTAAACAGTGTTTTGCAGTTTAAAGAACGGGAACTTTTTTTAAGAGGTATCTTTAGCTGGATCGGATTTCGATCTACCACCATTGCGTTTGATGCACCAGCAAGGCAATTTGGAAAAACGAAATATTCATTTGCAAAGATGTTGCGGTTTGCATTAAAAGGAACAACGTCTTTCAGTTTTAAACCTTTACGCATCGCATTATTAATCGGGAGCCTTATTTCCCTGGCGGCTTTTGCTTTTGGTGTCTTTGCCCTGGTTGCTTACTTCAAAGGCAACACAGTTCCCGGTTGGGCTTCCTTAATAATTGCGGTAATGTTTTTAGGCGGTACACAATTACTGGCCATTGGATTATTGGGAGAATATATCGCCAGTTTATTTACTGAAACAAAAGCAAGGCCGCTTTACCTGGTGAATAAAAAAATCAATTTGGATTGATGCCTATTTTTTAGCCCATATAAAATATTGACCACCCAGCGGCAACCAGTGTAAATATTTTTCGAGAAAAATCAGTTTAGACAACAAACCTTTTCGTGGAAAGAAAATGATGAACTTTTTCTCTTTAACCAACAGGCTATTTTGAATGAGTAATTTACTTGTATAGTAATGCTGCAGCAGCTTTGCCTGCAAATCGAATACGCAGGTTTTTACCAGGTACCTCGTAAGCGGATTGAGTGGATTATGTTCAAATAAAACCAAACTCCCCCCCTTTTTTAAAGTCCGGTTAATTTCCTTTATCAGTGCCTGGTGCAAGGCAAAATCAACATGATGCAATACACCGGCAATAAATACAAGATCAAAATGTTCATCTGCAAAAGGAAAGATGCAACCATTATAAACTGCAAAATTTGCACTGGTTAATTTTCTTTCTATTGCTACTTCAATACTTTTTGCAGAAATATCAATGCCATCTGTTTGCCATTGAGGAAAGTACTGTTGTATAAATTGTTCTGTGGTGCCATCGCCGCAGCCAACATCAAGCACCCTCAGCGGTCTATCCGTTTCCAGTGATTGCAGTAACCGAACTTTCATTTCAGCAAAATAATAACTGTCGGCTCCTGAAAGCTTAATATTTTGCGTATGAATAACCCGGTATTCATCAGCAAAGCCATCAAAATCATCAAAAGTTCTTTTGCTCATTTTTTTTATAAAACCTTATTTTTATCCAATGCATTGGTACACAAAATCGGAAAGGCTTTCTTTAAAAACTATTTTATTTTTAATTGCTGTTGTGTTGATTGCATTTCTGCCCATTTCCTCCTTTTTATTTTTCTTAAAAAATGATGCCTTTAGCGGTTACTTTCCTCCTAAGTTTTTTATGAGCGAAAGTATTCATGCCGGCTTTCTGCCTTTGTGGAATCCGTACATCAATTTTGGATTTCCCCAATATGGCGATATGAGTGGCGGCTATTGGAGCCCGATAACCTGGATAATAGCTTCCACTGTGGGTTACAACGCATACACTTTCACTTTGGAAACACTTTTTTACACAGTGTTAGCAGGCGTTGGCATGTTCCGGTTACTGAGTAGCTGGCAACTAAATGCAACGGTAATAACAATGGGTGCCGTGGCTTATATGTGTTGCGGTTATATGGTGGGACATTTGCAGCATTTTAACTGGCTTAGCGGCGCTGCCTTTTTACCCTGGTGTTTTTGGAGTTACCAGTTGTTACTGAAGAAATTTAGTGGCAGAAATGTGGTTATAACTGCTGTGCTGTTGTACATGCTGGTTGCATCAGCACACCCTGGCATCATCATCTGTACAGGATATTTTTTTGTAGCTTACTTGTTTTATCATTTTTTTTCTAATCCCGGTAACTCCACCATTGCAGCAAGGTTAAAATTATTGTCCGTTTCACATGCATTTTTAATAGTCCTCTTTTTGTTATTAGGTGCAGGTATGATAAGTGGTTACCTGGATTTAATGCCACATTTTTTAAGAGGGGAAAAGATAAGTCTCAGCGATTCGCTGCTACACCCCACCAATATTAAAAGCTGGATAAGTGTAGTGTTTCCCTTTGCTATTGTAAAAAACGAATTATGGTTTAACACCGATATTGCTGTAAGAAATTGTTATTTCAGCATTAGCCTGTTGCTGTTCCTTTTATTGAGCGTTGTGAATAAAAAAACAGGCCTGCAGCGATTTTTATTGTTGGTGGGTTTTCTTTTTTTGTTGTTGGCTACCGGTGGTATTTTTAAAACGCTGGCCTATCAATTCGTACCATTTATTGGTTATGTAAGATTGAATGGTGAGTTCAGGATTTTTGCTATTTTTTGTTTCATATTGACAGCTTGTTTAGAACTGGATAAATATATTCAACAGAAAAAAAGTTTTTCAGGAGCTATAACACGGATTTATTATGCCATAGAAATAGCCGTTATTGCCGGAATCATTTTTGGCCTTTACAATGCTTTCAGCGGTAAAGCAAGTTTTGTTTACAAACTTTCAAGCATCACCCTGTTAAATGGCTTTTCATTCAAACTAAAAGCATTGATTGATGCCATCGGTTTTTATGATACATTTTGGATGCAGGGCATTATTCAACTATTATTATTGTGGGGAATAAAATGGTGCCTTCGGTTTAATAAGTGGCAGTTGCTTAAAAAAATATTGATAGCAGATATGATAATAGC
>JANYCA010000094.1 GCA_025360525.1 Chitinophagaceae bacterium
AGTTAAAACTTTTGGTTTTGGTGTAAGTGTTGATTATCGTTTGCCAAGAGGATACCAAATTGGTGCAAACTTATCTTCGGATGAATTGAAAGATGTTCCGGCTGGATTTAAAACTTACTTCAGTACACCAAAATACCGCACTAATGTTAGTTTTGGCAACAGTGCTTTCCTATATAAAAAACGCTTTGGGTTTAATGTTACTTACCGCTGGCAGGATGCATTCTTTTACGAAAGTGATTTTTCTAACGGAAATATTAATGCTATTCACACAGTGGATGCCCAGATTAGTTACAGAATTCCTGCAGCTAAATCAATCTTTAAATTTGGTGCTAATAATTTACTGAATGAGTATTACACCAATGGAGTTGGTAACGCTATAATCGGTGGGCTTTATTATGTAAGCTTTGGGTACAACATATTTTAATCTTAACTCATCAACTAACTAAAAAATATTGCAATGAAAATATTTAATAAAATATATAATACTGGTTGGGGGTTATTATCCGCTTTGCTGGTACTTACCGCTTGTAATAAGCTTGACTTAGATCCGGTGCCGCTAACAGCACCAACTCAGGAAAGCACTCCAACCATTGGCACTCTACTGGATAACCCTGATTTCTCCTTTTTAAAAGCGGCAGTTGTAAGAGCAGGGCTGGCAGCGGCGCCCGGCACACCCACTATATTACAACAATTATCAAATCCTGCTCTGCGCTTTACCGTTTTTGCGCCGGATAACAATGCATTTAAAGCTTCCGGCATTCCAAGTGAAGCGGTTGTTAACGGCTTACCTGTTCCATTGGTTTTTGCAATTGTGAGCTATCATGTAGTGCCGCAGGTAATAAAGGCTGGTTCTATCCGTGCTACATTCCCTAATTTTCAATATCCTTCCATTTTAAATCCGGCTCCATCGGTGAGTGCATTGTTACGATTAACAACTTTCCCCAGTGTTCGCAGCAATGGAGCCTGGGTTAATAACATTCCAATCATTGCGGTTGATATTCCTGCTGTAAATGGGGTAGTACACAAAGTTGCCGCACTGGTAGCTCCGCCCTCTACAGATTTATGGGCAAAGATTAGTACAGATGCAGAGCTAACCTATTTAAAAGCGGCTATACAAAGAGCGGATAGTGGTGTGGCTGCAGGTGGCAGGTTACAAGATGCGTTGGATCTGGCTTCTAATCCTTCAGCAATAGGCTCTAATCTTACTGTGTTTGCACCTAATGATGCAGCTTTCAAACTTTTTTTAACAGGTGCTATAACTAAGGCCCTTGTTGGCCTTGGGTTACCGCCTGCTACTGCTTTTGGCCAGGCAAGTTTGTTGGTAGGAACTTATGGAACGTTGCTGTTAACTAATCCTTATGCGATAAGCCCGGTGCTTGGTGCAACCATTACGCCTACATTGGCCAAAGGGTTAATTGCTTACCACATTCTTAGTTCTCAAACTGGTACTTATGCACCTCCGGGAATAAGAGTTTTTTTGGTTAATTTACCAGCTACAGAAACTGCTGTAAAAACGTTGCTTAATTCAGGAATAGCAGCTCATCCAGGTGTAATGGTTAAGGCAACTTTTGTATCACCTTTTCCGGGTGTTTCTGTAGTTGCTGCTGCTACTGTAAAAGGTGCTGCAAATTCGACGGCTTCTAATATTCTTATCAGCTCTACCCCGCCATTTACAAGCGATATACATCAAATAAATGGTGTAATTCATAAAATTGACCAGGTACTTTTACCGCAATAATTATTCAACGCTGTAAACTACAAATGCACTGCCTGGCAGTGCATTTGTAGTTTATAAACTGTGGGCAAAGTGTCGAAAGCATTTTTAGCTAAATGCGTAGATAAACTGATATTGGTTTATTTAAACTCTCCAAATACCTTTCTTAATTCGTCTGAAATTTCTCCAAGGGTGCAGTAACTTTCTACAGCATCTATTACTACCGGCATCAGGTTGGTATTGCTTTCAGCCGCAGCTTTTACATCCTTAAGGCATTGGGTAACTATTGCAGCGTTTCGTTTTAACTTTAACGTTGTTATTTTATCAATTTGTTCCTGCCGGATAGAGTCATCTATTTTAAAAGGTTTTACTTTAAACTTTTCATCCGTTTCAAATTTATTTACGCCCACAATAATCTTTTCCCCGGTTTCAATTTGCCGTTGGTATTCATAAGCACTTTTTGCAATTTGCTCCTGCATATAACCTTGCTCAATGGCAGCAACACTGCCACCCATGGCATCAATCTGTTCAATGATGGCCCATGCTTTTTTCTCTACTTCGTCGGTTAGATTTTCTATAAAATAACTGCCCGCCAAGGGATCAACCGTATCCGCAGCGCCACTTTCAAAAGCTACAATTTGTTGGGTGCGCAAGGCAATTCTTGCGGCTTCTTCTGTTGGTAAACTAAGGGCTTCATCGTAGCCATTGGTGTGCAGACTTTGGGTGCCACCCAGCACGGCAGCCAGTGTTTGTAAAGTAACTCTGGTAATGTTGTTCATGGGTTGCTGTGCCGTAAGCGTTGCACCGCCTGTTTGCGTATGAAAACGTAACATCATGGCTTTGGGGTCTGTGGCGCCAACTTCTTTCATAATCTTCGCCCACATTTTTCGGGCAGCCCTAAACTTGGCCACTTCCTCAAATAAATTATTGTGGGCATTAAAAAAGAAAGAAAGACGTTTGCCCAAAACATTAATGTCCATTCCTTTTTCGAGCGCCGCTTTTACATAAGCCTTTCCATTGCTTAGTGTAAAGGCAAGTTCCTGCACTGCGGTGCTGCCAGCTTCCCTGATATGATATCCCGAAATGGAGATGGTATTCCACTTGGGCAGTTCCTTGGAACACCATTCAAAAATGTCTGTAATTATGCGCATTGATGGCTGTGGCGGATATATATAGGTGCCTCTTGCCGCATATTCTTTCAAAATATCATTCTGAATGGTACCGGTAATTTTTTGCAAATCGGCTCCTTGTCGTTTAGCCAGGGCAACATAAAATGCCAGCAAGATAAAACCGGTTGCATTAATCGTCATAGAGGTGGATATATCCTGCAGCCGGATGCCAGCAAAAAGTCTTTCCATATCTTCAATGCTATCGATGGCAACCCCTACCTTACCCACTTCTCCTTCCGATAAAGGATGGTCGCTATCATATCCAATTTGAGTAGGCAAATCAAATGCAACACTTAATCCGCTAACGCCTTGCGATAACAGATAATGGTATCTATTATTACTTTCTTCTGCCGTGCTAAAACCAGCGTATTGCCGCATGGTCCAGAGTTTACCCCGGTACATATCGGATTGTACACCTCTTGTAAAAGGGAACTGTCCTGGCAATTCTTCCGTATGAGCAGGTATATCTTTGTGCGTATATAATTCATTGATTTCAATCCCGGAGTCAGTCAGTATTTTTTTCATATCGCAGCATGTTTAATCTGGTGGTTGGTTAAGTGTGAATAGTAAATCTTCATAAATCCAAAATTCACAAAACAATATTTTTATATTCTTTCTTCAACACCCGATGGGGTTATTTTAATTTGTTTAGCAACCAGTTTGGGCAAAAGTTATTTAATGATTTGTGTTAATTGGTTTAGCAATTTCGAAAAAGACCTACCTATCAAACCATTAATAATTAGCAGCGATTACAACAACCTTTTTGCTTCAAAATGGAGGGCATCTGTTACAATGCTACTTAATTCAACATTTGGATTGCTGGCGTATTCCAATACTCTTTTGCTCAGTTCTATTGCAGGGGCCTGCGATGGCAGAGTGGCGGCAATCTGGTTAATGATATAAATATTTTGATCCTTTAAATTTCCAATAGCTTTCCACATTTCCGGGGTTATATATATCTGCTGGCTTACATTGTAATCATATTCGCTTCGCAATGTTTGCAGCAATATTAATTGAAAATCCAGCACATTAAAATCGCCTGTGGAAATCCGGGAAATGAGGTTTTTTAGGGATGCCCTGTCTGCAAAAACAGTCAATCGTTCGTAGGCCTGCAACTGTAGTTTAAGGGTATCGTTGTTAATGCCAAATCTTTCTTTCATTTCATCTTTCATGCCTTTAAATTCTGCCAGCAACCACGCAATAGCGATAAAAAAAACAAACATAAAGGCAATCTGTATATCCTGGAATACAATTTCTAGTAGCATAATTTTTTCTGACTAATTGTATAACAAAATTAAGTAAACTGCTAGCAATAAAATTCCTTCTTTCGCAAAAGCTGGCTTGCTTAGCCTCTGGCAGATTGTTTTATCTTTGCAATAACAAAATAAATAACAAATGGAAACATTAATGGAAGCACCGGTAACATTAACAGCAGGTGCCATTGCAGAGATAAAGCGTTTAATGAATGAAGAAGCATTTGATGCAGAAAACCTGTTAAGGGTAGGTGTTAAAGGCGGCGGTTGCAGTGGAATGACGTATGTATTGGGTTTTGATAAGCTTACCGATAAAGACGAACAGTTTGAAATAGCTGGTATTCCCTGTACCATGGAAAAATCGCATGGTATTTACTTAACTGGAATGGAAGTTGAATGGGAGGGCGGATTAAACTCCAGGGGATTTACTTTTAAAAATCCTAACGCTAGTAAAACCTGCGGCTGTGGTACATCGTTCGCAGTTTAATAAATACATTTTTTGATTTTATGCCGCTACGTAAATTGGGCGGCATTTTTATGTCAATCAATTTAGTTCGAACACTTATCTTCATGCTCATTAAAATTTAATTAATTGTCTAAATCCTACGATTTTATTACCGATGTTTTAATAGCAGGTGCCGGGCCCGCAGGAGCTTCCACCTCCATTTTTTTAGCTAAGGAAAAAATCAATCACATCATTATTGATAAAGCAAATTTTCCCCGTGATAAAATTTGTGGTGATGCACTCAGTGGAAAAACAGTGGGTATGTTAAACAGAATTACTCCTTTGTGGCAAAAGCATTTTTTAGCAGATGATTCCAAAGCAATTGTTAGCAGTGGCATTCAATTTATAGCCCCCAACACAACCTGTCTTGATATTCCCTTCCAGGTAAAAGATGATACGCAAAAAGGCCCTACCGGTTTTGTAAGTAAACGAGTAGATTTTGATAACAGTCTTTTTAACTTAATTGATGCCTCATTTGCTCATCTTATTCCTGGTACTTCTCTTGAGTCCATTGAGTACGTAGCAGATGGGTTGGTAGTAACAGTTAAGCAGGGTACAGCAGTAAAAACAATCTTTACCAAAATGATTGTGGGTGCAGAAGGAAGGGGCAGCATCGTAGCGAAGAAACTGGCAAAGCATAAAGTGGAGCCACTCCACTACAGCGCAGGCATCCGGGCGTATTACACTAACGTGGGTAACATGCATGCTGAGAATTTTATTGAGCTTCATTTTTTAAAAGAAATGCAGCCCGGCTACTTCTGGATTTTCCCGTTGCCCAACGGAACTGCCAATGTAGGCATGGGTATGTTGAGTAGTACGGTTGCTGAAAAAAAAATTAATCTGAAGCAATTAATGCTGGATACCATTGAAAAACATCCGGTGCTAAAAGAACGTTTCGCCCATTCCAGTTTGCAGGGTAAAATAGAAGGTTGGGGATTGCCACTTGGTTCACGCAAAAGGAACCTCAGTGGCAACCGTTTTATATTGGCAGGCGATGCCGGCTCCATGATAGATCCATTTACCGGCGAAGGAATTGGTAATGCGATGGTGGCAGGTTTGCTGGCATCACGGCAAATAAAAAAAGCCTTGGATGCCAACGATTTCTCCGCTGAATTTTTAAAAGATTACGACAAGGAATTCTATAAAAAATTATGGGCCGAGTTAAAACTGAGCCGATACCTGCAAATACTCGCCGGCAAACCCTGGCTCTTTAATTTTGTAATCGGCAAAGCAAGCCGTAGCAAAGAGTTAAGGGAAACCATCAGCTGTATGTTTGAAAATGTTGATATCAGGAAGCGGTTTGCCAATCCATTATTTTATTTAAAAATATTGTTGAATCGTTGAAGACTGTGAAGGGTATATTTTGCGATTAAGTAGTAAATGCGTAGCATGCGATAGAGTCTACAGCTTTTGTTGGTGCCGTTAAGTAGCGGATGTTGTAGTATGTGATAAAGTTTACACCTTTTTAAAAAGGTGTAAACTTTTAAAAGCGTGTAAACTTTTATAAACAAAGAAACCGTTCATTGCTGAACGGCTTCTTTTATAAAAATGATTGGTTGTTTATTTTTTTGAAGATGCCAAAGCAGGCTTCACTTCAACTTTATCACTACTCAAAATTTCTGCTTCTCCCAATGGTTTGTCTTTTGCAAAATCTACCAGTATGGGTGCTGCAACAAATATGGAGGAATAAGTGCCGGTAACCACACCAATCAGCATAGCGAATGCAAAACCTCTTGTAACCTCACCACCAAAGATGAAAAGGATAAGGATGGTTAAGAACACGGTTAACGATGTCATGATCGTTCTGCTCAATGTATCGTTGATAGCCCTGTTGATGATATTTCCTTTCTCACTTGCCTTACTTCCTTTGCTGTATTCCCTTATGCGGTCAAATACAATTACCGTATCGTTCATACTAAAACCAATTACGGTAAGCACCGCAGCTATAAAGTGCTGGTCAATTTCCAGCGGGAAAGGCACAATGTTTTTGAAGAAAGAGAACACCGCTAACGTAATAAATACGTCATGCAATAAAGCTACGATTGTACCAAATGAATATCTCCAATCCCTGAAGCGGATGAGGATGTAAATAAAGATGATTAAAATGGCAAAGATGGTTGCTTTAATAGCGCCTTTCTTTAAATCGGATGAAATGGTTGGTTGCACTGTTTGTGAACTCTGGATATTGTTTCTTGCAAAATCTTCATAAGTAACATTCGGTAGCACTTTTTTCAAACCTTCGTACAGTTTCTGCTGCACTTTTGTATCTGCATTGTCTATGCCAATCAGGTAAGACGTAGTAATGTTTAAGTGCTTATTGTCTCCAACGGTTTTGATTACCGGAAAATCGCCTTCAAATGCTTTTTTAAGATCATCCTGTACATCTGAATTTTTCACGCTTTGGTCAAACTTAACAGTGTAACTGCGTCCTCCCTTAAATTCCACACCTTCATGAAATCCATTAAAATAAGATCCAATACCTAACAGCGCAACTACGATTGAAATGCCATAAGCAATCTTTCTGTATTCAATGAATTTAAAATTGGCATGTTTAAAAATGCGCTTGGAAATGGGCGTAAAATAATTAAAGTGACGATTTTTATTAGTCCAGAAATCAGTAATTAATCTTGATACAAGAATACCGCAGAATAAACTTAGTGTGATACCCAGCATTTGTGTTGTTGCAAAACCTAATACCGGCCCCAAACCGAATATAAACAGTATTGCCGCCGTTAAAAATGTGGTAACGTGTGCATCTATAACCGGAGCCAAAGACCGCTTGTAGCCATCGTTTACAGCAGCCTGGTACGATTTGCCCTTGGTGAGCTCTTCTTTAATTCTTTCAAAGATAATTACGTTGGTATCTACGGCTAAACCTACCGTTAATACTAAACCAGCAATACCTGCAGCGGTCAACGTAAAGCCCATCGCAATTAATACACCTACTGTAAACAGAATATTTAGTATTAAAGAGATATTAGCTACCCAACCGCCGGTGTTGTAATAAACCAGCATAAGGGCAAATATTACTAAAAAAGAAATGCCAAATGCCATTACACCGCCATTTACAGCTTCTTTACCCAATGTAGGACCAACTACCTGTTCCGCAACAATTTTTGCAGGAGCATTGGTTTTACCTGATTTTAAAATATTGGCTAAATCCTGTGCCTGCTCAATTGTAAAACTTCCGCTGATTTCTGAGTTGCCACCTTCAATTGGACCATTTACATTTGGTGCCGAATAAACCACATCATCCAAAGCAATGGCAATGGGTCTGTTGGTATTATCAGTCGTCATTTTAGCCCAGATTTTTGATCCAAGCGTAGTCATTTGCATTTTGATTGAAGGGCGTCCTTTATCATCATAACCTTGTCCTGATTCTTCTACACCTTCACCTTCTAATTTAGCCTTATCTGTACCAGGCAATGTTTTGATCGCATATAGCGGATAATAACGCTGACCAGTTTTTTCAACTTTTTCTTCTACACCCAACAAGAATTTTACATCTGCCGGAAAACTGTTTTTTACCACATCCAGGTTCATATAACTGTTGAAAGTACCTGTATCTTTCAGCATAATACTACCAATGGCAGCAGAGAAAAATTGTTTACCATTTTTATCCTGTTGAGGACTAATAGGGTTGATTGTTTGTAAGAACACATTTTTGTTGGCAGATAATTTAGTAGTGTCGGCTCCGCTTACGTAAGCAGTTACTGCTTTATCGGCACTTTCCAAAGCAGTAGATAATTCACCAATATTATATACTTCCCAAAATTGAAGATTGGCACTTGCCTGTAAATATTTTCTTACCCTTTCTTTATCTGTAACACCAGCCAACTCAACGTTGATAATGCCTTTGTTTTCATCAAGGTTAATATTGGGTTGAGCAACACCAAACTTATCAATACGCTTTAATAAAATCTTGTAGGTTTCATTAATGGCGCCTTTAGCAACAATTCTTATTTGATCAATAGTTTTGTCATCGCTGTCAGTTACTTTAATTTGTTTGCCTGCACCACCAAACAAAGACGCCAGGGTAACTCCCGGATTTTGTTGTGTAAATGCATTGCGGAACAAACCAATATAATCTGCATTGTTGTTTACCTTTTGGGCATTGGCCGTTTGAATTGCCTTCAGCAGAGCAGGGTCTTTTGGATTGTTACTCATGGATTTAAGTAAACCTTCAAGGCTTACATCCATAGTTACGCTCATACCTCCCTGCAAATCAAGACCAAGGTTTAGTTCATTTTCTTTACATTTTTGGTAAGAGCTACCAATTAAAGGGTAAATACTTTTGTCCCGAGTGCTGTCGAGGATGTGTTGCATCCTGCCTTTTACCATCAGCTCATATTGCTCGCCCTTGGTATTTATACCGGGATTTTGGGATTTTACAATCCTTTCTGCCTGGGCTTTTACCTTACCCTCGTAGCTGCGTACAACGAATGTGTACGATATTTCCCAAAGTGATATTAATATTAACGCAATGGCAAAAAACCAAACTAAACCTTTCAGTTTCATAATCAGTAGCTTATTTTAAATTTTTTTAGAAGTTGGCAAAGATAGGGAAAAACATATTCAAGATATAGGAGCCTTTATTTTAGGTTTTTCGGGTGTTTGAAGGCTACATTTGTTGTATGCCATACTATAAAATACATCTAATTGTAATAGTTGCAGTTACCAGTTTTTTATTAAGCTGTACTACTACTAAATCTTTGTCTAAACCGCTTGCTTCTCCACTGCTGCCAATACCTGTTGTTATGATGGATACAGTCGTGAAACCAGCAATACCGTTGATTGAAGACAATAGCAAAACCGATTCATTCATGAAAAACCTCTTACAGCAATACCCACAATATTTTGATTCAATTATTGCTAACCGTAAAGCGTTAAATGTTCAAATAATTTATACACAAATTGACAGGGGCGCCAATGGTATTCCGGTATTAAAGAATCATTATTTTAATGTTGATTCTTCTAAATATTTTTATCCTGCATCAACGGTTAAGTTTCCCGTTGGTCTCCTGGCTCTGCAGCGCCTGAACGAATTAAAAGCTTCAGGAGTTAATATCGATAAAAATACAACGATGATTACCGGGCAGGCATATAGCGGACAAACGGCTGTACTAAACGATCCAACTACCATCGATGGCAAGCCAAGCATTGCTCATTACATCAAAAAGATATTGATGGTAAGTGATAATGACGCCTTTAACAGATTGTATGAATTTTTAGGTCCGCAATACATTAATGATCAATTGCAGCAAAAAGGTTACCCGGCCGCACAGGTAATTCATCGGTTGCAAATAGCTTTATCGGAAGATGAAAACAGGCATACCAATCCAGTTCAATTTTTAAGTCCATTCAATCAATTGCAGTACGAACAACCGATGAAGTTTTATTCTTCGCCGTATCCGGCAAGAAAAGATTCAATTGGTAAAGGATATTTAAGTGCTGGTAAATTGGTGGATAAACCGATGGATTTTTCTGCCAAAAACAGGTTTGTGCTCCAAGACCTACATTCAATTTTGATTAGTCTTGTTTTTCCCGAAAAAGTAACTGCCTCACAGCGTTTTAATTTAACGGAAGATGACCGGCGTTTTGTATTGAAATATATGAGCCAGCTACCTACCGAAAGTACCTATCCTCCTTATAGTGATGATACGGCTACTTATTACCCGGCCTATTGTAAGTTTTTATTAATGGGTGCACAAAAAGGTGAACTTCCCAAAAATATCCGCATTTTTAATAAAGAGGGTGATGCTTACGGGCAGCTAATTGATGTTGCTTACATTGTTGATTTTGATAAAAAGATTGAATTCTTTTTATCTGCTGTTATTTATTGCAACAGCGATGGTATTTTAAATGATGACCGGTACGATTATGACGCCGTAGGCTTTCCGTTTATGAAAAATCTGGGGCAGGTAATTTATCAGCATGAATTAAAGCGGGAGAAAAAATTATTACCAGATTTAGAGTTGCTGAAATTTGAGTACGACAAAAAGTAGCTGTTAAATTTACTGTGTCTTAATTTTTAAATTTGCTAAAATAGTAACAACATAAAAAAAGATGTGATTTTTTAAACCACATCTTTTTTATTTATTTTTTAAATTATTGCTACTTTTTTAATAAGTTTTGTTTTATAAAGCCAATGCTCTTTCTGATACTTTCATCAGATGGCATTGCAAAATTTTCCTGCTCTACATAAAAATATTCCATGCCGGAAAGTTTTGCTTTGGCAAAAATTGGTTTAAAATCGATAGAGCCTGAACCAACCTCTGTTTGAAGTTTTGGATTAGTTTTGTCTTTGTCTTTAACATGCCACATTTTAAAACGCCCCGGATATTTTTCGAACAAATCAACCGGGTTAAGGCCTGCAGTTACCACCCAATACAAATCCAATTCATAATTAACCAATGTATTGTCAGTTTCCTTTAAAAAGATATCGTAGCCGCAAACGCCACCTTCAAATTTTGTAAATTCAAAATCATGGTTGTGATAAGCCATCTTAATATTATTTTGCTTACAAAGCAGGGCTATTTTATTTAATTTTTCTGCTATCACTTTATAGTCATCCAATGATTTTCTTATATCAGCAGTAAGGTAAGGGATTACCACATATTTGTTACCAACAGCTAGAGCAGCATCAATGGTTTGCTGGCCATCTTTCTCAAATAATTTAAGATCGTAATGCCCACTGGGTGAAATCATTTTGTTGTCTTTAAGAATGCCCGCTATTTCTTTAGCGCTTTTTTTAAAGAATGCATCTTTTGTATTGAAGCCGTAAAACTCTACACTATTGTATCCGGCAGCTGCAATCTTTTTTAAAACAGCTTCAATACCTGCAGTAGGTATTTCTTCCCTTAAAGAATACAATTGCAAACCAATTGTTTTTTTATTGTGGGGATTTGCCATTACATCTGCGCCAATAATGGCACCAGTTGCAGTGAGGCCGGCGCTCATTAAAAATTGTCTTCTGTTAATCATGGTTAAAAGTTTTTTAAAATGTAATTAATTATTCAGCCCAGGCTTTATCACCTTTTTTATATGGATATGCACCGTCATATTTACCAGGAACCTGTATATGACGCAATGTTTCTGTAGCACCTGTTTTTGAAGTAAAGAACCCGAATAAAGTGAGTTGCTTCATCATGGTGTAATAATGCAGCGGTAATTTATTTTCCTTTTTGCCTTCATTGGCTGCCTTTACTTTTTCGTTAAATGCTTTGGCTTCTTTTTCCAAACTTATCAATAAATCTTTTCTTTGTTGGGCATCGCAATCCATAAATGATTTTTTGTGCATTTTTTCACTGGCTTCTTCCAACTGAATGATACCTTTTGTAAATGCTGCCTGCTCATCTGCAGTATAACAGTCTGTTACAAATATTTTCATAAAATCACCTACCTGTGCGGCTTTTGCACCGGGGGTAGCTGTAGCAGGTATAATTGTTTCACCCACTTCATCCAGCAATGCAATACTTGCAGCAGAGAAGCCGGCATCTGCTTTGGCAGTTGTTTTGCAGCCGCTTAAAAATAATTCTCCGCCTATTACCAAGCCGCCTGTAAGCAGGGCTATTTGTTTTAAAAGTTCTCTTCTTTCCATTGTATTAAGAAGTTTAAAATTGATAAAGGTTGTTTAAAATTGTTGATGGCTTTTTTTAAATTTGATGAAGATGGTGTAAGCTGTTTAAAATGGTTGAAGGTTGTTTAATCAATAATATTGCGGTCATTGCCTTCAGTACACTTTTTACAAATTTTTCTTCTTCAGTTCGTTTGCTGCAAAATCTGCTGCCCTTGCTGTTAAAGCCATGTAAGTAAGTGATGGATTTACACAGGAAGCGCTCGTCATACAAGCGCCATCTGTAACAAAAACATTTAGTGCATCCCATACCTGGTTGTGGCCATTCAGTACAGATGTTTTTGGATCTCTGCCCATGCGTGCCGTACCCATTTCATGAATACCCATACCTACAGCGTATCCGCTATCAAAACCTTCTACATTTTTTAAGCCGGCATTGGTGAGCATCTCAATTCCGTCGGCCACCATGTCCTTTCGCATTCTTATTTCGTTTTCTTTTAGTTCAACATCAAAGGCAATGGTGGGTAAACCCCATTTGTCTTTTTTGTTTTTATCCAACGTCATTTTATTGCTATGGTCTGGCAGCATTTCACCAAAACCACCCAGGTTCATTGTCCAGTTACCTGGTTCAGTCAATGCTTCTTTTAAATCTGCACCCAGTGTAAATTCTGCAATATCAATGCCACGTCCACGGCTGGCGCCGCCCTGGTAGCCGAAGCCACGGAGATAATCTCTTTTATCATCATAAATATTGCGGAACCGGGGTACATAAATACCTGTTGGCCTGCGACCATAGAGGTATTTATCTTCAAAACCTTCTACCGTGCCCCGTGCACCATTCTTTAAATGATGGTCCATTATATTGTGTCCTAATTCACCACTGCTGCTACCCAACCCGTTTGGCCAGATATCAGTTGCACTGTTCATCAATATCCAGGCAGAATTAAATGTAGATGCACAAACAAACACAATGGTAGATTTATACTCGATGGTTTTGTTGGTTAACGCATCTATTACTTCTACACCTGTTGCTCTTTTTTTGTCTTTATCATACAACAACCTTGTTACAATCTTATTTACTTCCATGCTAAGGTTGCCGGTTTTTCTAGCGGCAGGCAGGGTAGCAGACTGGGTACTGAAATAGGCTCCAAACGGGCAGCCCCTCCAGCATCTGTTGCGGTACTGGCAATTGGATCTGTCGTTATGAGGTTCAGTAATATTGGCGCTTCTGCCAATAAACATGTGGCGTTTACCCTTATAGAAATCTTTTAGTTTTGCCGCCACATCTTTTTCTACCACATTCATTTCCATGCCGGGCATATACTCGCCATCAGGTAAAACTTCAAGCCCCTCTTTAGTGCCTTGTATGCCGGCAAACTTTTCTGCATGGCTGTACCAGGGAGCTATCTCATCGTACCTGATAGGCCAGTCTATAGCAATGCCTTCTTTTGCGTTGGCTTCAAAATCCCACTTGTTTAATCGGTAACTTTGGCGGCCCCAGGTAAGTGAGCGCCCACCCAAATGATAGCCACGATACCAATCCATTCTTTTTACTTCTGTATAGGGACTATCCTTTTCGTTGGCCCACATACCAAACGTGGATTCGTTTAAAGGATAATCTCTTTTTAAAACGGGATAATCTGTCTTCATTTGCTGTGTCGGCTTATCCCGGTGTGGAAAATCCCACACATCTTTGCTGGCATTTACATAGTCTTTAATGTGTTCTATATCCCGGCCTCTTTCCAACATCAATACTTTTAATCCTTTTTCTGTTAATTCCTTAGCAGCCCACCCGCCACTGATCCCGGACCCAATTACGATAGCATCGTAGACAATGTTTTCAGGCATGTTGATTAGTTTGTTTGTTAATCTTTAAATGACTTGTATAATCACAGAAGCAGCAAAAAGCTGCATGGTGTGGTTATTTTAAAATAATGACAATAGATTTAAATTGATTGTAAATTGTAAGAGGTACAAAACAATCATAAGAGAAAATTTTTTAGCGCAATCCGATAAGATTCCTGGTACATTTCTTTTAAAGAATAGTTCTTTCATATTTTAGAATAAAGCAGATTTCCAGGAATCTTGCTGATGGATTTTGTAGTTCTTAATTTAGCAATCGAGTTACAGCGTTAAAAGTAATTTTTTCTGCTGATAAAAAGCCAATTGAGAAAAAAACTTTTCTGATTTGCCTTTGCAAGGCAGAACTAATCGTTTTGGTATCAGGAATAGATAAAAATCAATCAATAATGCTACGGCCGCATAGAAACTTAAAAAAAACCATCCGCTAAAGGAATCTTATTCGTAAACTTGTCAAAATTTTCCCTCCATAAATTGCTTAATTAAAACATTGTTAAAGTATGAAAAGAAAACTACGCATGGGCATGATCGGTGGTGGCAAAGATGCTTTCATCGGCGCTATACACAGGCTTGCATTTAATATGGATGGCCTGGTAGAAATTGTTTGTGGCGCTTTAAGTATCAATCCAGCAATTGCAAAGGAATCCGGTGAAGCCCTTTTTTTATCCCCTGAAAGAACCTATCTCAATTACGAAGAGATGCTGGCGAAGGAAAGCCAACTACCGGCAGACATGCGGATGGATTTTGTTACCATTGTAACACCCAACTTTGCTCACTTTGCGCCGGCAAAAATGGCTTTGCAAAAGGGGTTTAATGTAGTAATAGAAAAACCCATCACCTTTAATTTGGCCGAAGCCATTGAATTAAAAGAAATAGTTGAACAGACGGGTTTACTGCTTTGCCTAACGCATACCTATTCAGGATATCCAATGGTGAAGCAGGCGAAAGCAATGATCAACGACGAAGTACTGGGGAAAATAAGAAAAATATGGGTAGAATATCCACAAGGTTGGTTGAGCAAATTAAGTGAAAGAGAAGGCAATGCGCAGGCAGCCTGGCGCACAGATCCCAGCAAGAGTGGTAAAGCTGGCTGTATTGGAGATATTGGTACACACGCAGCCCATTTAGCCGAATACATCACTGGTTTAAAAATTACCTATCTCTGTGCCGATTTAAATGTGATGGTACCCGGCAGGGCATTAGATGATGACGGTAACGTACTGCTAAAATTTAATAATGGCGCAGCAGGAGTTTTAATGGCATCGCAAGTGGCAGCAGGTGAAGAGAATGCTTTAAAAATAAGAGTGTATGGCGAAAAAGGTGGGCTGGAATGGGCCCAACACGAGCCAAACACATTACTGGTAAAATGGCTGGACGCACCTACACAAATATTACGAGCTGGCGGCAACTATGGCGATCGTTTGTCGAGCTATGCAGTGGCTAACTGCCGCACACCGGGTGGCCATCCGGAGGGATACCTGGAAGCTTTTGCAAACATCTACCGCAATTTTGCTGTAACACTGGGTGCAAAAATCGACGGAACCACGGCGCCAAAAGAAGCTGCTGATTTTCCCGGGGTGGAAGACGGCATCAGGGGCATGGCATTTATTGACACAGTAGTTGCTTCAGGACAAAGCGAGGTGAAATGGACCGAATTTACACCCATTACCTAAAGCTGGGTAAGCAACAAATTATTAGTTAAAGATTTTAAGATGTAACTGAACAATATTTAGCTACATGGTTATAAAAATAATTTAAGATAAACAGACTCCAACTCCCTTTTTTGGGCTTAGGAATTAAATAAATTTTTATGCAAACAATAAAAGGTCCGGGTGTTTTTTTAGCACAATTTGCCAGTGACGAGGCGCCTTATAATTCTTTTGCATCCATTTGTAAATGGGCTGCAGCAAAGGGTTTTATAGGGGTACAGGTTCCTTCCTGGGATAGCCGTTTTATTAACCTGCAACAGGCAGCAGAAAGTAAAACCTATGCAGAGGAACTGGTAGGGATTGCCAAAGATGCAGGTGTTGCTATCACCGAACTATCAACCCATTTACAAGGTCAATTGGTTGCCGTAAATCCAGCGTATGATGAGCTGTTTGATGGGTTTGCGCCCAAGGAATTGCGAGGTAACCCAAAAGCAAAAACCGAATGGGCTGTACAACAATTAAAATATGCAGCGAAAGCATCACAAAATATGGGTCTTACAGCCCATCCAACATTTAGTGGGGCATTGTTGTGGCACCTTGTATATCCATGGCCACAGCGTCCTGCAGGATTGATTGAAACAGGTTTTACAGAACTGGCCAATCGCTGGTTGCCCATCTTAAATTATTTTGATGAATGTGGTGTGGATATTTGCTACGAAATTCACCCGGGAGAAGATTTACATGATGGAGCATCCTATGAAATGTTTTTAGAAAAAGTAAACAATCATCCCCGGGCTTGTTTGTTGTATGATCCATCTCACTTTGTGTTGCAGCACCTGGATTATCTTGCTTATATCGATATCTATCATGAACGCATAAAAGCGTTTCATGTAAAAGATGCCGAACTAAATCCAACGGGCAGGCAGGGTGTGTATGGAGGTTATCAAAGTTGGGTAAACAGGGCTGGTCGTTTTCGTTCGCTGGGCGATGGGCAGGTTGATTTTAAAACAATCTTTAGTAAATTAGCGCAGTACGATTATAAAGGCTGGGCAGTATTAGAGTGGGAATGTGCCATTAAAAGTTCCGAAGCTGGCGCTGCGGAAGGTGCGCCCTTTATTAAAAACCATATTATAAACGTTACCGAAAAAGCATTCGACGATTTTGTTCAATCTAAAAGCGACGATACATTTAATAGGAATTTATTAGGAATATAATTTAAAAAAAAATCAACTTTACAATTATGAAAAAAACACTGATTACTTTATTTGTTGTAACCAGCCTTTTGTACGCATGCGGCGGTGGTGCCGGATCCGATACCGGAAACGGGGCACCGGCCAAAAAAGATGTAACTCAAAATCCAACTTATATTGCCGGTCTTGATCTTGTTTCAAAATCGGGTTGCCTAACATGTCATAAAGCTAATGAGGCAAGTACTGGTCCATCTTATAAAAGTATTGCCAATAAGTATCCGAATAATGTAGAAACATACGAATTGTTATCACTAAAAATTATTAAAGGAGGCTATGGCGTTTGGGGACAGGTCCCTATGATTCCTCATCCAGATTTAACGCAGGAAACTGCAACCACGATGGTGAAATATATCCTGCTACTAAAAGACTAAATCTATATGAAAAAACTACTAACGATTGCTGCTGCTTTTCTTTGCTGGGCATGTTATGCTCAACAAAATTTCAATACCCTTTCTGCCAAAGAAAAAAAAGAAGGTTGGAAATTATTATTTGATGGCAGTAACACAAAAGGCTGGCATACTTTTAATACAACAGCAGCTGGCGAAGCCTGGAAGGTGAGTGATGGAGATTTACACCTTGATGTTGAATCAAAAACTGGCAGGGGCGATTTAACCACTGATAATGCGTATTCAAATTTTGATTTAAAACTTGAATGGAAAGTTTCTCCCAATGGTAACAGCGGGATCATTTTTTATTCACAGGAAGGCGAGCAATATAAAAATTCCTACGTCACCGGACCAGAAATGCAAGTGCTGGACAATGATGGCCATCCCGATGGAAAAATAATTAAACACAGGGCCGGTGATTTATATGATTTAATTAAGAGCAGTAAAGAAACGCCCAAGCCGGTAGGTGAATGGAATCAGGTAGAAATTATTGCTGACAACGGTAACCTTAGTCTTTTTTTAAACGGTGAAAAAACTGTATCCACTATTATGTGGGATGATAATTGGAAGCAACTGATTGCAGGGAGTAAATTTAAAGACATGCCTGACTTCGGAAAATTTAAATCAGGTAAAATTGTATTGCAGGATCATGGGGACGCTGTTTACTTTCGGAATATAAAAATTAAAGTATTGTAACTTACGTTATTTACTTCCTTCCTGATAAACTTCTTTTAATTTAAAATCTAATAATTCAATGATGAAAAAGCTTTTTCAGGCAGCCTTATTGGTCGCTTTAATTTTCTGGGGATCGGATGGTATAGCACAGAAAAAAATGACGGCTAATGGCTATTACCAGATAACCGTTTATAATTTTAAAACCAGCGAGCAGCAAAGCCTTATTGACAATTACCTGCAAATGGCCTACCTGCCGGCATTACACAATTTGAAGATTAAGAATGTAGGTGTATTTATACCCATCACCAACGATACCTCCATTAATAAAAAATTGTATGTTATTATTCCACTCCCATCTTTTGAAGCCGCTGCCACATTAACAAAAAAAATTGCCAGCGATGTTAATTATTTATCAAACAGCAAGGCATACCTCGATGTAGCTCACACAAATCCTGCCTATACAAGGATAGAAAATATCTTGCTGGAAAAATTTGCAATGGCGCCGTTTTTTCTGCTTCCAAAATTAATAGGAAACAGGACTGAGCGGATTTTTGAATTACGCAGCTATGAGAGTGCATCGGAGAAGATATACCAGAATAAAGTTTACATGTTTAACGAAGGTAAAGAAATAGACATCTTTGCAAAGCTCAATTTCAATGCTGTTTTTTACGCCAATGTAATTGCCGGAAGTCGTATGCCCAACCTGATGTATATGACCAGTTTTGAAAATATTACAGACAGGGATGAGCATTGGAAAAAGTTCTCAGCCAGTGATGACTGGAAAAAACTTTCGGGTTTGCCCATGTACCAAAACAATGTTTCTAAGGCTGATATTATTTTAATGAAATCAGCTCCTTATTCTGATTATTGATGCGTAAGCATTAATCGAAAAAAATGTATTTTTTTTTAATGATTTTAAAATCAATCTATTTATGAAAATTTTCACACTACTAAAATCAGGCCTTTTTTTATTAATGGCTTTGGTTGTTTTTTCCTTTTCAGTCCCTAAAAAACAGCCTGCTGTGCTGGTGTTCTCCAAAACAAATGGTTACAGACATGCCAGTATACCTGCTGGAATTGCTGCTATTAAGGCCATGGGCGAAGCCAATAAATTTATTGTAGAAGCCACGGAAGATTCACTTGCCTTTACAGATGAAAACCTGTCTAAATACAAGGCCGTTATTTTTTTAAGCACAACCGGCAATGTATTGGGCGAAGCACAGGAAAAAGCATTAGAAAAATTCATTCAACAGGGTGGCGGGTTTGTTGGCGTGCATGCTGCTGCTGATTGTGAATATGATTGGCCCTGGTATGTAAAAATGGTGGGCGCCAGTTTTCTTTCTCACCCGGAGCAACAGGTAGCAAAATTGCTGATTAAAGATAAATTGCACCGCTCAACCAAACACCTGCCCGATACCTGGGAAAGAAAAGATGAATGGTATAATTTTAAAAGTATGAACCCGGATGTGAAAGTATTAATTACCATTGATGAAAATTCTTACAAAGGTGGAAAAAATGGAGATAATCATCCCATGGCTTGGTTTCACGAATATGACGGTGGTAGGGCTTTTTACACAGAATTGGGGCATGCAGATGAGTCTTTTAGCGAGCCGCTGTATTTACAACATTTATTGGGGGGTATTCAATACGCAATAAAGAAGTAACGGTAATTTTAAGTAACAAAATTTACAGCCTGTTCATGCTTCTTTTGTATAAATTGAATTTTTTTTAATCAGGATTTGATTCATCACAAAGGGTTCATCACAATTCGTTTAATGATTGTGTTTATTTGTTAGAAAAAAGAAAATCAAATGCTTTTCTACAAAACTATTTACAGATATTTATAAAAAACTGCCACATGGGAGATACACTCCAAATTAAAAAATCAGCTAAACAATACGACGTAGTAATAGTAGGTTCCGGTGCAGGAGGCGGCATGGCTGCTTATGTGCTTGCAGAAGCAGGCCTGAAAGTTTGCCTGCTGGAAGCTGGTCCCAATTATGATCCTGCAATCAATTCTTCTCAGTTAAAAAATCCATGGGAATCTCCCAGAAGAGGCGCCAGCACTAAGTTTCGCCCCTTTGGCGATTTTGATGCCTGTTATTGGGGTTGGGAAATAGATGGTGAACCATTTACCCACGCACCCGGCGATAAATGGGAGTGGTGGCGTGCAAGAATGGTGGGTGGCCGTACCAATCACTGGGGCAGAATTTCGTTGCGCTTTGGACCAAAGGATTTTAAAAGTCATAGTATTGATGGTTTAGGAGATGATTGGCCCATTGGATACGATGATATAAAACCATACTACGATAAGATAGATAAAATGCTGGGCGTATTTGGTACCAACGAAGGGTTACCCAACGATCCGGATGGGATATTTCTTGCGCCACCCAAGCCCAGGTTGCATGAAATTTTCATAAAAAATGCGGCGACTGAAACAGGCGTTCCCGTTATACCCAGCAGGCTCAGTATTCTCACCAAAAAAATAAATAAGGATAGAGGTGAATGTTTTTATTGTGCACAATGCGGTAGGGCTTGTAAGGTGTATGCCGATTTTTCATCTTCTTCTGTTTTGATAAAACCTGCCGTTGCAACCGGAAATGTTGATTTGGTAACCAATGCCATGGCAAGGGAAATACAAACAAATAAAGAGGGGCTAGCAACGGGTGTTTCTTATGTAAGTAAAGAAGATATGCAGGAGTACCAGGTGCAGGGAAAAGTGGTTATCCTTGCTGCAAGTGCATGCGAAAGCGCCCGGCTTATGCTCAACTCAAAATCTTTACAGCATCCCAATGGAATTGGTAATTCAAGTAATGTTGTCGGTAAATACCTGCATGATTCTACCGGTGCAGCTATGGGTGGAGTGTTGCCAAAATTATTTGGAAGAAAGCGGTATAACGAAGATGGAGTGGGTGGCATGCATGTATATTCTCCCTGGTGGGCAGATAATAAAAAACTTGATTTCCCGAGAGGGTATCACATAGAATATTGGGGTGGCATGCAACAGCCGTCCTATGGTTTTGGTTTTGGTATGGAAGGCCAAAATGGTAAACATCCCGTTAATGGGAAAACAAAAGAAGCAGGTGGATACGGCGTTTCGTTAAAAGAAGACTACCGTTATTTTTATGGCGCTAACGTGGGCATGGCAGGCCGTGGGGAAAGCATTGCAATGGCCAGTAATTATTGTGAGATAGACCCAAGTGTGGTGGACAAATTTGGAATACCTGTTTTAAGGTTCAACACCAAATACAGTGAGTATGAAGTTAAACAGGCCAAACATATGCAGGATACTTTTAGAGAAATTATGCATAAAATGGGTGCTGTCATTACCTGGGGCGATACCAACGATGCATCCAACGATTATGGCCTTGCTAATCCTGGAAACATCATTCATGAAGCCGGTACCGTAAGGATGGGCGACGATTCAAAAAAATCGGCTCTTAATAAATGGAGCCAGGCACATGATTGCAAAAATTTATTTAATGTTGATGGCGGTCAGTTCGTGTCGCAAGGTGATAAAAATATCACCTGGACTATTTTAGCCTTAAGCATGCGGGCGTCGGAATATATTGTTGATGAATTAAAGAAACAGAATTTATAGCCCCATGCTCCCAAAGGGGGAACAAGGCAAGCGCTAGTAATTTAAAAATGCATGAACAAATAGTAAGAATATTAATTTTAATACACCAAAATCTTCTTTAGGGGATTGGGCAACAATTATTTTATGAACAGACGCAAATCTATTAAGGCCATTATATTGGGAACCGCTTCTACATCATTAATTGCAGAAGCATGTAAAACAAGTGATAAAAAAGCAGTAGCAATTGCAACTGAAGCCAAAGATGTAGACCGAATGGCGGAAGAAAAAATTTTTAATAAAAAACTGCACGAGGATACTTTTTTTACTAAAGAAGAAATTGCTACTATTACAATTTTGGGAGATATTATTATACCAAAAGACGGAGTAAGCGGAAGCGCAAGTGACGCTAAAGTGCCAGAATTTATTGAGTTTATTGTAAAAGATATGCCAAGCCACCAAACACCCATGCGAGGTGGCCTAAGGTGGTTAGACCTCGAATGCCTGAAACGATTTGAAAGACCTTTTGCCGGCATTACAGAAAAGCAACGAATAGAGGTAGTAGATGATATTGCTTATCCAGCCAGGGCTAAGCCGGGTATGAAACAAGGAGTAGCATTTTTTAATTTAATGAGAGATCTTACTGCAACCGGTTTTTACACAACAGAAATGGGCGTTAAAGATATCGGATACAAGGGCAACACACCCAATCAATGGAATGGTGTACCGGATGATATATTAAAAGAGTATGGGGTTGCCTACACAGAAAAAGAATTAAAGGAATGTGTAAGTTTTGATAAAGTGTAATCGCCGTTTTATAAATTTATGATATAGATTTCTGTTGCAAATATTTTACACCAACAATGAATTCCCCTTGGATGCAATGGAATAGCTTTTAATTCTTTTTCTACAGGATTGGATTAAAAGCTAACGCCCTAAACTAACCTCCAAACTTTTTTATTACACAATAACTACCTTATTTTTACCGCCTAAAAATATTAATCTATGTCATACAACCTGCTTAAAGGTAAAAAAGGGATCATATTTGGTGCATTGGATGAAAAATCAATTGCATGGAAAACTGCTATACGTTGTCATGAAGAAGGGGCAGAAATATTATTGACCAATGCACCTGTTGCCATGCGGATGGGTGAAATAAATAAGCTGGCTGCTATCATCAATGCGCCAATAATTCCTTGCGATGTAAGTAGTAATGATGATGTTTTGAACCTGATTGTAAAAGCTAAAGAACATTTTGGTGGTGGGGTCGATTTTATTTTACATTCAATTGGAATGAGTTTAAATGTACGCAAGGGAAAACACTATACAGAAATCGATTACGGCTTCAATGCTAAAACGCTGGATATATCCGCCACAAGCCTCCACCGTGTGTTGGCCACTGCTATGAAGCATGATGCCATCAACCAATGGGGAAGTGTTGTAGCACTTACCTATATAGCCGCACAAAGGGTTTTTCCAGACTATAACGAGATGGCTGATGCTAAATCTTTGCTGGAAAGTATTTCCCGCAGTTTTGGTTATCATTATGGAGTTAAAAAGCAAGTACGAATCAACACTGTTTCACAGTCGCCGACTCGTACAACTGCAGGCAGTGGAGTAAAGGGATTTGATGGCTTTATCAGTTATGCAGAAAAGATGAGCCCACTAGGTAATGCAAGTGCGGATGATTGTGCTAATTATGTTGTTACACTATTCAGCAACATGACAAAGTTTGTAACCATGCAAAATCTGTTTCATGATGGAGGGTTTTCTTTTACCGGTGTAACAGCTGATGTAATTGAACAGATGGGAAAATGATAAAACAAATAGTTGCTTTGGTTGATAATATTTACAAGTTAAACGCTAAAATCACCGGGTAAATTAAATGGACTCAATCGACATTATAGGTCATATTGGTTCTGCAATTAGCAGTATTACTTTTATGCCACAGGTTTACCAGGCTTGGAAGACAAAGAGCGTGGGCGATTTAAATCTGGCGATGATGGTAATTGTTTTTGTTAGTACTATTGTGTGGCTGGTATATGGTGTAGGAAAGGGCTTATGGCCAGTAATTATTTGTAACGGTATTATATGTTTATTGTCGTTATTACTTAGGGCTTGCTCAACAACTGCAAAGTCTTATTATATTTGAGTTATAGCGAATAAATTGAGAATTACATGCAAACAAAAACATTTAAAGTCTCTAAAAAGTGTGCATCCACTCCAAAATATATCAGTCCGAATCAATTAA
>JANYCA010000095.1 GCA_025360525.1 Chitinophagaceae bacterium
TTAATTGATTCGGACTGATATATTTTGGAGTGGATGCACACTTTTTAGAGACTTTAAATGTTTTTGTTTGCATGTAATTCTCAATTTATTCGCTATAACTCAAATATAATAAGACTTTGCAGTTGTTGAGCAAGCCCTAAATAAACTGTTGAAGGCCGGGAGAATATTTCCTTGAAGTGTAGTTGGCATGTAAAAGCATATCGTTATTTATTTTACTTTTTTCATTAGCAGCCCCCCTTTGTTGAAATAAAAATTATTCATTCAACCCATCGGCGAATCACTCAAGTAAAAGTGATAACAATAAAAGCGGAAGGAAAATTTTAAACGGAAATAATAGAAAATATAGTGGGAGGGGTATGCAAACTAAATTTAATATAGATGATTATCAACCGGTTAGGCATATATTAAGATACCTTTCTATATAAATGATTCTTTGTTTTTGTCGGCCTCATTTTGATAGCTCAGCGTCGTTATCGCTGTGATTTTGTTATTAAACTCATCTTTGGGGATGATGGCTTTGTTACGCATTTTGGTTTTGTAAGAGTAAATTGTGTTGATGGAGTAATTCAGAATATCTGCGATCTTTTCATTGTCGGTGATGCCCATCCGGATGAGCGCAAAAATGCGGAGCTCGGTATTGAGTAGCTGATCTTTCTTTAACATGAACTGGTCTTCGGGATTAAAGAGCGTGTTAAACTGGTTTACAAAATCGGGGAATAATTTGATGAACGTCTTGTCAAAATTATTCAATAATTCTTCCTTTTCTTTCTTGAAATCCACCGTTTTTAGCATCAGCTTGATTTCATCCCATTTGCGGTCCACCAGTTTTTTCTCAATCGTATTCAGCAGCTTTTCCATACGAGCCATAAACTCGGTATTGATGCTGAAATAATAGCCCAAGTATTCTTCTTTAATTTTATTGGCCTCCAGCAACTGGCGGTTTATTTCCTTCATCTGCCCGTTGTAGCGTTCCTTTACCAGGTTGGCCTCCGTTAATTGGTTGTTGATTTCCTTTAGTTGGTCATTGTATTTTTCCTTCAGCGCATTCGCCTTCTCCAGCTCCTCGTTAATTTGTTGCGGCTTTAAATTTGATTCCAGCAAACTGTGCCGGGCTATTTTAAGTTTACCTGTTGCTTTACAATGAAGGCTACACCGGCCAGCAACAATACCAGCACCCCCATCAATATTAAATAAATCACCAGCTGCCGCTTTTGTGATTCCACCGTTTCAATCAATTGCTCTTTGATCAACGGCAGGATGGCACCCACCTGAACCTTTCTTAATTTTGCTTTATAAAAAATAGCATCATTGTTAGCCTTTTCAATATATAGGGCGGCATCCTTGATCTTGCCCTCTTTGAAAATGATGCTGGCAACAGATAACAGTGCCGAGGTTTCCTTGGTAGAAGATTTAATATCCGCAATGGCGGCTTGTATTAAATAATCCTGGCTTTTGCGCCCTCTCCCTTTAGCGACAGTATGCCACCAATCATTGATGTGGCCAGCGCTGTTTCGTGCCAACTCATTTTTTGAGTGGCCATCAGCTTTTGCAGTTGCAGCAGGGCGCTGTCATTTTTTCCCAGTTTTAAATTACGCAGGCCGGAAAAATAAAGATGGTCAAAAATATTTTCGGAATATAATAATAAGGCTGAATCGATGCCTGCATTGGCCAGTTTGTAATAGTTAGGCGTGTGCAAATCATCCTCGTCAAAATCACCCAGGTCATAATAGCACCTGGCTTTTAAAGTAAAGTACTCCGCCTGCACCTGTTTATCGGCGCCCTTTATTGAAATGGCATTTAAGGAATCAAAGGTCTCTTTGAACATGCCGCCAGAGAGCAGGATAAAGACCTGTTTTAATTTAGCATTTGCGAGGAGAGAAGGATCTCGTTGATTTTCCGCAACCCGGCGAAGCTTGTTTGCATAACTGTAGGCCGAATCGTAATTGTAAAATTTATACTCGTCGTAAATTTTGATGAGCAAGCCATATTGCCCTGCAGCATTAAACTTGGGAATCGACTGCAAAGTGCGCTTAAATCCATCAATTAACTGTAGCTTCTTATTATCATAGTCGGCAGATTGCCGAATGGCGGTATTCAATTGACTCAACAGGCTGTCTGTATACGGAAACGAAACAGCAGCCAGCTTAAAAACCAATATGAAAAAACAAGTCAGCAGGTATTTCATCCCTTCTTTATGGATTTAGGCATTCACCATTTTTATTTTTTGTGAGGATTGCAAATTACGGTAATTAAAGGATTTGGGATGGGGCAGCGTTTTTGGGTGAGAGATAATCGGTTTTAAAATAATGTTACGCTAAATGCCAGGCTCCGGTAGCGTCCATCGGGAGATTTTCTCCGATGCAACTGCTACTTCTTACTGTAGTGCGGCGTTCAAGCTGACGAGCTTTTGCTCAGTATTAACCAACCGTTCATGCCCCATCTTCAACCCCGCAATATGTTTCTTAAACAGTAGGTCAAGCGTTAGAGCCCCCATCATTTTTTTACCCTTGCACTAAAATATAACGCAAGTACTGCAAATTCTGATTCTGTAGGTGTAGGTTCGAATCCTGCCAGGGTGACTTTTTCAGATTTAAAAAGTATTTTGGCTTTTTGCTCAGCAGGTAATTGCGATTGAATCTACTCTCCAAAAACACTTTTATACATTTCATCTTTTACAAAACGATAAAGCAACCCACTTATTATAATGGTGATGGCAATGATGCTGCCCAGTATAAAACCAATCAGCAGGTATAAAATTATGGAGGGTGTAACTATATCGAAAGGTGCTGTTGGCCTATCTAATACAGAAATGATCGGGGTCACTTTTTGCAGCCGCCATATAGCTTCATCCCGGTTGTTGATGTACATATCCCGTTGACGAAGTATCCTTGTTTTTTCTGCACTGATATTGCTTTTGGGTATGTTGTATTCGAGCAGATCGTTGGGAGTAAACATAGTGGTTTGTTGCATATTGATGGCACTCCTATCTACCTTGTTAATCATGCGTTGCAGCGAATCTATTTTATCTAACGTAAAATTATAATCATCCAGGGCCTTGCGTCTTTTTAGGTCGATATAAAAGGCTGATAATTTATCGATGAGCACATTGGAAATGGGAGTTACCAGTTCTTTTTGTGTGCCGGTGTAGTACAATTCCAGTACAGCATTTTTACTCATCCTGGCATTGATGGCTGTCTTTAATATTTCTCCGCCTTCAATTGATAAAGTTGTACTATCTGTTGAAATAACTATCGGCTTATCCAACAAATTACGATGGTCATTTTTATCGAGCAACAGTAATTCGCCAATAGTTTTATTTTTAAATTGAGATAGTTTAGTAGAAGCAACCGATTCCCGGATACTACGGCTCAGCGCCAGTTCTATTATATTAATAGTAGCTTCGTTACTGAATGTTTTGGGCGCATCGTTCAAGCCTAAAATACCACTAAGCATATTACTGGAAATAGCATTATCCGTGGGGGATGTTAGCGGGAACAGCGTTGTTTTTGCTGTGTAAGTAGTTCGTTTATTACCCAAAATAAAAAACGATAATCCTGCAAATAAAAATGCAATTATTAAAATGATTATTTTAAATCGCTGAATTCTTTTAAAAATTTCCCTGGCTAATGCTGTTGTATTCACGGTACTGATTTTTTATTTTCTAACCAATAAGTAAGTAATTAATATCGGTATGGTAGCTGTAAGCACCTGTACAAAGGTGTTGCCCATATCCTTACCCTCGGGCCTGTCTGGTACGGTGATGGTGGATCCCTCTTCTACCGTTGGATAAAAATGCATAAAGAAAAAATTCTTTGTGCGCTTGCTTCTGCCATTTGGATAGGTTACAAAAATCCGCTTGCGCCAGGGCCTTACGCCAAAGCCACCTGCCTTATCGATATAGTACAACAAACTACTATAGTCTTTATCATAGGCAATTTTTAGAGGCGATTGTACTTTGCCTTGTACTGTTACAAACGGGTTTACTTCCGGTATATAAATAATATCGTTTTCCTGCAGCACAACATCATATTTTGAGTTTTTATTTTGCAATGCCTTATTTAAATCAATGCTAACCGGTTCTTCTGTATTTAGCAACAAGCTGTCCTGCTGCAGTTTATTGGCGGTATCACTTTTTAATGGATGCAAAATTTTTTCTCTTAGATAATTACTTTTTTTTCTGTACAATAAAGCGCCACT
>JANYCA010000096.1 GCA_025360525.1 Chitinophagaceae bacterium
AATTGATTCGGACTGATATATTTTGGAGTGGATGCACACTTTTTAGAGACTTTAAATGTTTTTGTTTGCATGTAATTCTCAATTTATTCGCTATAACTCAAATATAATAAGACTTTACAGTTGTTGAGCAAGCCCTAATTAGTAAAGAAAGATTTGAACACCAACAAAGGCAAAAATACAGTGATGTAGTAAATAGGTATGCAATACAGGTGTTTGATCCCGTTTGTTAAACGACAGGCGGCCACATTTGGACAGTGGACACAACCCCATAGCTGCGAAAAATCCTAGTTGCAGGGGATGGGCCTTATGGTAATAGAACCACTTGTAGGCGATGCCTTAAAACCAGGCTTTAGGTAAGTATGGGCCCCACCCAGCGTTGATATAACTGAGCCCAAAAGATTTACAGAACCATTGGTGGTAAGTGAATTGATTACTGACTGCATAAAAAAGCCTGATGAAACAGTAAGTGTATTCAGCGTATAATCATTAGGTGACTGGCAGCTTTGCAAAGGTGCATAGGTACTTAATGTTGCATTCACCCTCAAATACTGACCATTGGTAGGGGCCAGGTTGCCGTAGCAGGCGGGTGTACTAGCAGCCCACCAATAAGCCATCAGGTTTGTATAAGGGGGAGTATAATTTGAAGCTCCGTTGGCGTCCTGGCAGGTACCTGTGTATAAACACCCATTCTTAGAGGTAGTGTAACAAGGAGTTGTAAGCCCGTAAGGATCCGCAGGGGTATCAGTTACCAGGTCTCCTGCAGTACTGGCATTTGATCCATTAATGGTCTCTGTACCATTGCTCCTTTCAAAAGTATGGAATAAGCCAAGGCAATGTCCTACTTCGTGTGCTACGGTATTTCCCAGCCCGATATTACCGTTACCTACCAGGCAAAAAGTATTTGGTATCTGGAAGGAAGTTCCGCCAACACCACAGTTATTAGTGCAGGCAGGATTTGATCCTTTAATTTTAAGGGGATAAAAAACGTTGATACAGCCCGGCACCTGGTAAGCGGAAAATAAAGTTGGATTATCTACACCCGCCACAAACGCTGTGTCCAGGTAGTCGTTATCAACATAATTAAAACCGGCATTCAGGAAACAAATATTATTAGCGGTATAGGATGATACAAGGGCATTGTATTCCGATGTGATCTGCGCCGCAGTTGCACCGGGACTATTGCCATTGCTGAGCCTCATAATATGAAAGAATACTTTTATCACAGTGTTGACTGTCTGGGCCTGGTTGCCCTTGTTTGCTGCATGGGTCCTCAAATAGTCAGTGGCCATTTGAACTGCCTGGCTATCCTTCTTTGGGTCTGCACACTTTAGTGCCTGTGAGTTTGCCGCCAGGCTGTGTAAAGCAACTACCAGCATCGTTGTAATATATTTAAGTGTTGTCTTAGTCATGATTGGTTTTTTTAAGCTTTTCTACTTCTTTCTGCAATTGAATAACGTACAGAGTAAGCTCCTCAATTTTTTCCATCATCCTTCTTTGAATGTCACCCAATGCCTGGCCGTTAGCTTCTATTTCTTTTGCAGAAGGAATATTGGCCAGGTGATTATTTTGCTCAATGAATTTTTCCACTTCCTCCAGCGGCAGGAGCTTGTAATTTTTATCAAATACGTAATCTGCCCAGCCTGTTTCTACTACTACTTCTTTGCTGCGTATATTACCGTTTACAGAAAGTTTATAGGTTGGGTTGGTTGTTCCTATACCTACATTATTATTACTTGCGATTGTTATCACAGGGCCATAGTTTGCAGAAAGATAAATGGCAGTGTTTGGTGCGGCACCAATTTCAAGTCCGGCAAAAGGATATTGGGGGGTAATGCTGTTATCGGTAACGCCCTTTAAATAGGCGAAATCGGTACCATTTGCATCAGAAAATAACTGCATAGGGTTTTTTCCGGCAAGTTGCAGTACCTCAGTGTTATTAGCAGCATTAACTGTTCCACTTAAAATGGTGAGCATGCAACGGGGAACGGTAAGCCCGATGCCGACTTTCCCACTAAAAAAAGCGCCTCCTTCGTTCCAGAATTTTATTTTACGATTTATACCTGTTGTGCCTGCACCAACTATATCTAAAGCATCCGGAGAAAAAATCTCGTATCCAATTTTCCCGGCACTCACTTCTTTAGTAACCCCTACGCCCAATTCTATAGGATTGGCTCCGTTAACCTTTACAGTACCATTGATATGCAACAACGCAGACGGTGCATTCGTACCAACACCTACATTGCCATTTTGTAAAACAGTTACTTTTGGCACTCCGCCGTTGGTATAAAAATAAAGTGGATGGTTAGTGGCAGTACCCAGCCAGCCCCCTGTAGGACTGCCAATACCATCACTGCCTAAATAAGTAGTTAATTTGACTGTGCCATCGCTGTGGGTAATTCCATTTCCCACACTTTGTACCGTTAGTTTATCAGCAGGCGTATTGATTCCTATACCTACATTACCCGCTGAATTGTTGAATATATTTGCACCACTTAACGACCAGTAATTGGAAGCCCCTCCGCTTGCCAATTGTATCCAGGCGCTCCCGGTGTAATAATAATACCCTGCAACATTATCAGTTTGAAAGACAAGCAACCCGGTTGCAGGTGCAGCAATCAGGTCCCGTTGCGCCATATTCATCCGGGGGATGAGTATACCCTTGTTCGTGCTTTTTACATCCAGCATAGCGCTGGCATTTGGCGCTGAAGCATCCGTGTTTATGGCAACACTTTGTGCCATCACTTGTAGTTTTAATAAAGCAAACACACCGATTAAACAAACAGTCTTCTTCATGATTATGATTTTTTAAATTAAAGCGTATATTGGGCCACGTAGGTTCTTTAAAGATACAAGTTAAAAACATTAGAACTGGAGTGTACCGGGCAGCAGGGATATCGCAGAACAAATTCAAACTTTTACATACCATACCCCCTGGATAACAGCGCCCCTGCCATAGTTCGTGACACACAAATTAGCCGAAAAAATGTATCTTGTCAATAGGTTTTTCTTTTCCCTTGGTCGGTGTCCTCACCAATGCTATCAAATTAGTAGCTTTTTAGTTCTTCGGTGTCGTTTTGCTAACCATTAACTTTCAGGAAAGTTATAAAGCTTTAAAGCTTACTGCATAAGAATTCCTGCTCCCTTTTTGGAAGGCAATTTT
>JANYCA010000107.1 GCA_025360525.1 Chitinophagaceae bacterium
TATCAACCAATTTTAATAACTGGCTTAAAATCGGCTGACCGACTAATTTTATCTCCGTATTTTTACTCATGTTGTTTTTGGGTGTTGCAACCACAAAATACAACTTGAGTAGGTGGTTTAGGCTACCTACTCCTTTTTAGACAATTTTTATCAATACATTTTGTCGGTTAGTAGTGAATAATTATATATAATCTGCAACCTTGGAAGAAGGAAAGCAAAGTAAACTCTGTGAAAAAAAATATTAACAAAGGCGCAGCATTCCGTTCTGTGCCTTCCTTGTTACTAAACGCTGTATCGCAATAATTCTGATTAACTGAATAACGATCGGCACTGGAAAACCGCACACAAACCTTTACCTCATTCCAGCCCCTGAAATCTGCACAGGCCCACCCAAACTTAATAACCCACCGTAACCGGCCCAAGCAGCCCGGCTGTTTGAAGCCTGAATGGTTCATCTCCGCCGGGCCATACTTCCGAAGTTATAAACGACTGATTGGTTTTGCAGAACCGGTCTTTGGGATCGGATAACATGTCGCCTGTCATCCGGTTAACCCATAAATTTACTATTTCTATCTTCAGCTCATTTTCGCCGGTTTTAACCAAGTGACTGATATCTGCCTCAAAGGGTTTTTTCCATAAAATCCCGGCAGATTTGCCATTCACAAATATCTCTGCTACATCCCGTACCTCGCCGAGGTTTAGCATGATTGGTTTATTGCCTGCACCCTCCGCAACCTTAAATGAATTTTGATAGATTGCTGTTCCGGAGAAATATTTGATTCCGGGATTGGCAGATTCCGTCCAGGAAATCAGTCGGTCGAAATTGGCTGTTGGCGGGGCTCCCCAGTTTGGCGGAAAACTTACCTGCCAGGGCCCGGTAATTTCGGTTGTTGGAGCAGTAGATTTTGAAGCAGCAAATATTGGCAGCGTTGTGTTATCAACTTTATTGAAAACAACAAAGGTGGAACCGTGGGCCGGCAGGCTGATCTCAAAACTTGTTGCTCCGTTCTTTTCGGTGAAATCTGCAACACGGGAAACTACACCTGTTGAAGCATCCCAAATTTCCGGGTACATACCCGTTACCCGAAACCGGCAGGTACCGCTTACAGATTCTTCCTTGTCATTTCTCAAAAAATAGATTTCCCTGGATTCAGTTGTCCGATGAATGAAATCAAGTTTTGAAGGACCGGTAAAACTAAAATCGGGTTCGATGTTTTTTGTCTGCAATACCTTATCGGCAGTATGGCCCCATATTACCCGGCCTTTTCCAAAGCTGTTTTCAAAAATGGTTTTGCCATCTGCTGCTCCCCATAACTCGCCGGAGAGGTGGTTCATTGCCATGTTATCTTTTTCCAAATTATGCAAACCCGGAACCGTTGTTGGCCGGGGCCCAACAACGGTTGCACCTGCTTTAACCAGTTCGCTGATTTTTTGCAATACTTTTAGTGGCATGTGCACTTGCTCCGGAAGCAGCATCAGCGCATAACTCATTCCATCGGGCAACACCAACCGCCCGTTTTTAACCGACATCCTGTTTAAAATAATATCTGTGTTAATCACATCATAATCATATCCATTGCCTAAACCTTTAATTCGGGGCTTTTCGGGAACATCGTGGAAAAGCGGGAAAAAATTAGGCGTTTGGTCGCCATAAAAGTAGCAGGCATCTGCTACAAATAATCCTTGCTGCAGCAAATAGCTGCACCGGGCGAGGTAATCTATAAAGGGTTTCGATTTGTTCCACCAGGTGGTTCCGGGGTTCATATCGTAACCGGCATGATAGGTTCGGTCCGGGAGGCCATCTTCGGGATTGGTGCTGGCAAAGGTGTGGAAGGTGATATTGTTGAGTCCTTCGCAAAAAGCCCGATCCACCTCTTTTTTCATATCAAAGGGCGAATCTTTCCACCTTCGCCAGGTTGTAAACGACTCTGCATCTACAATTTTTTTTCCATAAATGTGCGAAGCGCATGCTACCTCTTTTATTAAAAACATGTTCCGATGCTTTATCCAGAATTCGCCCCTTGGAACTGATACATTGCCGAGTGCCTTCAGCGCATCAACCGGACAGGTATTCCAAACCGGCGCACCCGGGCCTCCCGATTCTGAACCCAACTCAGCATTATATTTCTTTAGAAATTCTGTACCTGTTTGGTAATGACTGTAAATAAGTTGATCGCTCACTGTTTGGTTGAAATCATACCGAAAGCGATCCGTGCTTTTGCTGATGGTCCATCCGGCAAGTACCGGTAAATATTTCTCTATATCATAACCCTGCCGCTCTTTAAAGATAGCCGGAAATGAGTCGGTCCACGGAGTACCTTCGGCAAGTTCCATACTATCAAATTCAAAATAGGCCAGGCCAGCTTCGGAAGAATTTTCGGGGGTTACGCCTAGCCTGTCCATAAAATGTTTTAAATGTCTTTTTGTAGCCTCGGGGTCAAAAAAATCGATGAACAGGCCATTGGAATTCGGCGAAGGCACAATCAATTGCTGGCCGTTGTTGGAACATACAAATCTCAGTATACTCCATTTTCCTTCCGGAACTTTCCAGACTAATTTACCATCCTTAAAAAATGCTGTAAGGCTCACAACACGAGACACATCGTCGATGCTCCTTTCCGCATTGTAGGGAACCGCAAGTACCGAAACATCCTTATAAAAAACAGGTGTTATGCTGTCCTTCATCGGGCAACCTTCGGGGAATTTTGGAAAGGGTAAATTAATGGAGATGGTTTGGGGTCCTGTTACTTCCATCTTTGAACAAAAAAGATTTTTCGAGGCCCAGTCGGGTGTAACCCACGATCCTCCTGCATTCCATCCGCTTGAGGCAACAATGCCAATCTTCATTTTTAATCTTTTCCCTTCGGCTATCGCATGCTTTATAAGGCTAACAGATTCGTCTCCGAGAAAAGCCCCCCCGGCTGGTATAAAGGTTGGATTTTTAACTGCTGCCACATCCCAAATTTCAGCCCTGTTTATTCCCTTGGATTTCATGGCTTCTAAATCCCGGGTAATAGATATGTTTGACATATTTCCATTGAGCCAGCACCAAAAAGCGCCCGGCCTGTATGGCATTGGTGGAGCAACGAATTCATCCGACAGTTGCTGAACGCTTTCCGCTTTTTCACCGGCATTTGATTTTTGCATATGCCGGTTTGAGCAGCTAACCATCAGAATGCCCAGTGCCATAATGAATTTAATATGCATATTTTTTCTGTTTTTGTTAGGCTGTGCTAAATCAATAAGTGCAGGTTTTGCTTGTAGTAAATATAACTCATTAGGTGTTTTGAGATTAAACTTTCTAATGGGTTTGTTATTAGCCTTTTTTTAACCCTTCCTGCCTTTGTTGCTGTTGTGTATGTAAAAACTAATAGTTATACCAACCGTAGCTGTTGTGTTTGTTTTTACCACCCGGCTAAGCGTTGTAATCTAGTATTTTAAGTGTTTTGTAAAGCTCCTGTCCTTCCTGCTTAATATTATTAAATCAGCAATCAAAACTATTTAAACAAACCAACTGTTTTTAACAACTTTAAACGATTAGCCACATGCCAAAAAGAAACGCACCTAACGATATTCAATCCTTACATGATTTGAATAATTTAGAAAATATCGTACACGATAAACGTAATCACAAAAGAAAAGACGAAAAAAAGCATTCAAGAGACAGGCACTATAATAAATTGTTTATTAAAATAGCTATTAAAAACCACTTGGATAAGGAGGGAATTGATTAGTAAATAATACCCCATGGATTATTGCATAGCATAGCCGTTTACTCATCACAGACGAAGGACTTCTCTTTATGTCCATCACCCGGAATAATTAGTTTTTTAGGCTATCTAATTATGTAAACATAAAACAGGTAAATGCGTGTGAAACAGAAAATCTGTTGAGTGGCTGCGATTGAATATTTTTTGAAGTATAGTATGTTTTTTTGGAATCACTACAATCCAGTCCAGCCCTTTTTCTTTTGCAAAGCGGTTAAGACCTTCCGTAACATTCTCAGATTCTATGCTTTCGAATTTTGGATAAATATCTTCGAATAAATCCCGGATGGCAAAATTTTCATGCACCATTTCCGGTGTAAAATTTTCATCTTTAAAATCAACATTAACAACATACAGTTGAGCATTAAAATCTGTTATAACTTTTTTGAGTAATTGAACCGGTAAACTTTCTTCTATTTGCTTATAATCGCATGCAAAGCCAATTTGTCGCACGGGTGTAAACGAAGCTTTAGGGGGAATTACCAGTACCGGGTATTTTAAATGGTGCGCTATGTAAATGGTATTGCTGCCAACAATTAATTTTGTTAAAGCATTTTTACCGGAAAGACCTATTACCACGAGGTCAGGTTTTTCGCTATCACACAAATCAGCTAATCCATCACTAAGCAGCACCATCTCTGCTTTAGTATTGATGGTTATTTTACTTCGTAGCTTTCCTTCAAGGTCAGTTTTTAGCATGTCCAACTCGTGTTCAGCAGCCTGCTGCATTTCCGGAACATCATACAAAGGGTAAGATATTTCGCCCACCGGAACAGGCATCTGGTAGGCATTATACAGCAAAATTTCACCCCCGTAAAAAATAGCCAGGTTACCGGCAAACTCGGCGGCGTTGGCTGCGTTAGCAGAAAAATCTACAGGAACAATTATCTTTTTCATGATGTAGTTTTTTAATAACTAAAGATAATATGTAGTATGCCTTAAAACTATTGACAACGATCATCTATGTGCATGATATGCTTCATAAAATCGCAAAAAATGGACATAAAAAATAAGCAAATTTTTTACAGGTATTACAATTTCATCAACCTGTTAACCGCTTCTTCAACAGTGGCAGCCTGCTTTACAAAACAAAAGCGCAGCACCTTATTATCTGTTTCATCTTTGTAAAAAACTGAGGTGGGAATGGTAGCAACGCCAACCTCTTTGGTTAGCCTGATGGCAAAATCTTTTTCCAATTCGTTACTCAACCCATCATAACTATACAATTGAAAATAACTACCGTAAGAGGGTAATGCTTTAAACTTTGTTTGCTGCATCAACTGCTGAAAGTAATCCCTTTTTTGTTGTACGTTACTACCCAACGAAAGATAATGATCCTTTTCGAGAATAAAGGTTGCCAGCCCCTGTTGTACAAAGCTGTTACAACTAAAACAATTAAACTGGTGCACCTTTCTGTACTCTTTCATTAATGCCGGCGGAGCAATGCAATAGCCTAATTTCCAGCCGGTGCAGTGGTAGGTTTTACCAAAGGAAAAACAAACAAAGCTTCGTTCCAGCAAATCGGGGTACCGCAATATGCTTTCATGTTGTATGCCATCAAATATCAGGTGTTCATAAACTTCATCACTTAAAATAAATATCCCGGTATCTTTTACCAGGTTTCGCAATTGTTCAATATCATGCCTGCTCAATACACTACCGGTTGGGTTGTGCGGTGTATTGAGCATAATCATTTTAGTTTTTGGAGTAACTTTTTGCCGCACCAGTTTCCAGTCAATTGCATAAGATGGAAAACTAAGTGGTATTAATACTGGCGTAGCTCCGTTGATTTCAATATTAGGAATGTAGCTGTCAAATGCCGGTTCAAATACAATCACTTCATCTCCCGGTTGCAGCACCGTAGTTAAGGCTGTGTAAATGGCGTAAGTGCCACCGGGTGTAATGGTGATATCTGTATCGGGATTTATTACAGTGGTGTAAAGACTCTCTACTTTTTGGGCTATTCTTTCCCGTAACAAGGGCAAACCATTCATGTGAGCATATTGGTTATCGCCGTTTTGCATTGCTTCGGATACCAATTTTATTAGTCGTTGCGGCATCATAAAATCAGGAAATCCCTGCCCAAGGTTAATAGCATGGTGTTGAGTCGCCAGTGCACTCATGGTAGTAAAAATGGTGGTGCCAATGTTTGGTAACTTGCTTTGGATAACTGGTTTCAACGCTGTTTAATTTTACTGGTTCAATATTGATAAACAAGTTAAAAATAAGCTTTAGGCTGTCAGAGTATGATGGGTAGTTTTTCTGTGAAATCCATTTGTAGCAAAAGTTTTGAGTCTGAATGAATGCCGAAAAAAAATCCATATTAAGGGAAACCCATGCGATACTGGTAGTTTATTTTACAAAAACCTGTCACCCTTGTTGCGTTTAACTTCTGCAACATATTCTTTTATCTCCTGCTCTTTATCTTTTCTGCAAATCAGTAACACATCTTTGGTATCAACAACAATAAAATCATCCAGTCCCTGTATAAGAACCAGCTTTTTATTATCAGCATGTATCATGTTTTTGGTAGCATCAATAATCATAATGTTATCTCCTGCAGCCGCATTTTCCAGGTAATCCTTTTCAAGATTATCGTAAGCGCTGGCCCAGGTGCCAAGGTCGCTCCAGCCAAACGAGGAAGGAATAATAAATACATTATCGGCTTTTTCCATTACGCCATAATCGATGGAAATATTAGTACACTGTGGGTATATCCTGTCAATAGCTTCTTTTTCGCCATTGCTGTTGAAGGCATCTTTTTCTGCATCAAACACATCGTGCATTTCCGGCAAAAACTTTTCAAATGCCTGGATGATATTTTTTACCTGCCATACAAATATGCCTGCATTCCATAAAAAATCGCCGCTTAGCAAAAAGGTTCTGGCTAAATCTTTATCTGGCTTTTCTGTAAATGTTTTTACCTTAAACACATTATTACTTACCGGTTGCTGATCGTATTGTATGTAGCCATACCCCGTATTGGCATGGGTTGGTTTAATCCCCAATGTTACAAGTCCTTTAATATTAAGGGTAAAGTTGATTGCACTCAGGCAGGTATCTTTAAAACCGTCCTGGTCTAAAATAATATGATCTGCAGGAGCGCATATTAAATTTGCCTCCGGATTTTTTTGCATTAATTTATAAGAGATGTAAGCTATGCAGGGAGCGGTATTTTTTCGTGACGGTTCACACAAAATATTTTCCGGCAGTATTTCATTCAACTGGCTGCTTACTATATCCCTGTACTGCTCTGCCGTAACTACATAAATATTTTCTCTGGGAATAAATAATGCAAACCTGTCGTAAGTTGCCTGTATTAAAGTGCGCCCGGTATTTAATATATCCAGAAACTGTTTAGGAAAATCGGTACGGCTCATAGGCCAAAACCTGCTGCCAATGCCGCCGGCCATTATGGCAACACAATTATTTTTATCCATACCTCAAATGATATTTAAATACTACTGGTAATAAAATATAGGTTGTATTAACTAAACTTTTGTTGCCGCCATATTATTTTTATATAAAATTATTATATACCGGTAAGCCAAACTCTAACTAAAGCCACAAACGTACTTTAAAACATTCATAACACAAAGCCCCCCTTATTGCAATAAAAGTATTTCATCTTTGCAAATTATTGTTTACCTTAAACAAAAGTTACCAACCCCATTATGCTATAATTTGACTGTTATACCTTGTGCGGTCAAATATTAGTTTTATATCAACAAAAAATCCAATTTAAAAACCAACTATTTTCTATAACAATCAGTGGAGAAAGAAAGCTATGGCTACAGTAAAAGCAAAAAAAAACACTGCCCCCGAAAAGGAGGCAATACCAGCAACCCTTAAAAAAACAGCAGTAAGAGCAATCAGCAAAATAAAAAACCTGAATTTAACCGCACAGTTACAGGACTATTTTGGATTTGATAAATTTAAAGACGAACAGGAAAGCATCATAAAAAATTTATTAAGTGGAAACGACACATTTGTAATAATGCCTACCGGTGGCGGTAAAAGCCTTTGCTACCAGTTACCGGCTATTATCAGCGAAGGCTGCGCCATTATTGTATCTCCGCTAATTGCACTAATGAAAAACCAGGTAGACCTGGTAAGAAGTTACAGCAGCAAAGATGATGTGGCTCACTTTTTAAACAGCACACTCAATAAGGGTCAGCAGAAAACTGTAAAGGATGACTTAACTACCGGCAAAACAAAAATGCTGTATGTAGCACCCGAAACACTAACCAAAATAGAAAATATCGAATTCTTTAAAGACCTGCATATTTCCTTTTTTGCTGTTGATGAAGCACATTGTATATCTGAATGGGGCCACGACTTTAGGCCTGAATATCGTCGCCTGAGAGAAATGATGGAATTGATAAGCCCTGATGCGCCCATGATAGCGCTCACAGCAACAGCTACTCCAAAAGTGCAAAGCGATATTTTGCGAAACCTTGGTTTGCGAAACCCACAGATATATATATCTTCCTTTAACAGGCCCAACCTGTATTATGAAATTTTACCGAAAATTGAAAAGGACCAAACTGTAAAAAGTATTGTTCGGTTTGTATCACAAAACAAAGGTAAAAGTGGTATCATCTACACCCTCAACAGAAAAACTACCGAAGAGCTGGCAGACATGTTAATGGCAAACGGCATAAAAGCGGTGGCATACCATGCTGGTTTAGACGGTAAAATTAGGGCAGAGCGACAGGATCTTTTTTTGAACGAAGATGTACAAGTGATAGTAGCTACCATTGCTTTTGGAATGGGCATCGACAAACCCGACGTACGTTTTGTAATTCACTTTAACATTCCCAAATCAATAGAAAATTATTACCAGGAAACAGGGCGGGCCGGACGAGACGGGCTTGAAGGTAGATGTCTGCTGTATTATTCTCATAAAGATGTTTCCAAACTTGAACACCTGATGAGAGACAAGCCATTAAGTGAAAGAGAAGTGGGTGCTCAATTAATTCATGAAACTGTTTCCTATGCTGAAAGTTCGGTATGTCGAAGAAAAATTCTACTAAACTATTTTGGAGAAGAATACGATACCAACCAATGCAATTGCATGTGCGACAATTGCAATAATCCAAAAGAAATGCTGGAAGCCAAAAAGGAAGCCCAGCAAGCCCTGCACGTAATTAAAGGACTGGACGAACAGTTTACTATGCAGTACATTCTGTATATTTTAAGAGGAAAACCCAATCCCCAGATAAAAATGTTCAGACATGATGAACGGGATTTTTTTGGCATCGGCAAAGAAAAAGGCGAACATTACTGGAACTCATTGTTAAGACAAATTATCCTGGAAGGATTTATAAAAAAGGATATCGAAGAGTACGGTGTACTTAAGCTTACCAAAAAGGGAGCGGCTTTTTTAAAGAAGCCGGTATCTTATAAAATAGTATTGAACAATTTATTTGAAGACGCCAACGCAGATGATGAAGAGGGCGCCCTGCAAAATGCCAGCACCGGTTCGTTAGATAATAAACTGGTAGAACTGCTGAAAGACCTGCGAAAAAAAGTTGCCAAAGAAAAGAACCTGCCTCCATTTGTAATATTTTTAGAAGGAAGCCTGGAAGATATGGCAACCATGTATCCTGTTACCATTGAAGAACTGGAAAAATGCCAGGGTGTAAGTAAAGGCAAGGCCATGCGATATGGCAAAAAGTTTGTGGAAATAATAGCTCAGTATGTAAAAGAAAACGATGTAGTGCGGCCGGATGATTTTGTTATGAAAGGGGTGATGAACAGGAATAACAATAAAATTTTTATTATTCAAAATGTAGATAAAAAAATACCGCTTGAAACCATTGCAAAAACAAAAGACCTTCAAATAAATGAGTTATTGGAAGAGATGGAAACCATTGTAGCAAGCGGTACCAAGCTTAATCTGGATTATGCTATTGATGAAATGGTGGATGAATATGAGCAGGAAGAAATTTTAGACTATTTTAAAGCATGTGAAACTAGCAGTCTTCAAATTGCACAGGAAGAAATGGCCGATAGCAGCTTTACCTGGGAACAGCTAAAAATAATGCGGATTAAGTTTTTGAGTGTGTATGGCAATTAAGTTTTTATGCTGCCCATTTCAATTTAATTAAAAAAAAGCCTCTTTGCTGTAAAAGAGGCTTTATTTTTGCTCATCATAAATCAGCTTTTAAAAATTAAAAAAAATAATAATCAAATGACACCAATTAATGCATATGCTGCTCAAACCGAAAGCAGTCCAATAGCACCATTTACCATTGAAAGAAGGGAAGTAGGTCCACAGGATGTACAAATAGACATTTTGTATTGCGGCGTTTGCCACTCTGATATACACCAGGCCCGAGACGAATGGGGTGGTTCAATTTTCCCTATGGTGCCCGGGCACGAAATTGTAGGACGGATTATAAAAGTAGGTGACCAGGTTACCGACTTTAAAGTAGGTGAACTGGCCGGTGTTGGTTGTTTTGTAGATAGCTGCCGTACCTGCCCAAGTTGCTTGGCAAACGAAGAGCAATACTGCGACACAGCCATGGTAGCCACTTACAATGACAGAGACAAAGAGGGAAATCCTACCTATGGCGGGTACAGTACTCAAATTGTAACCGACCAAAAATATACGCTGCATGTATCGGAAAAATTAGCATTGGAAGGCGTTGCCCCCTTGCTGTGTGCCGGTATTACCACTTATTCTCCTCTGCGCCACTGGAATATTGGCAAAGGGCATAAAGTTGCCATAGTTGGTCTTGGCGGACTTGGCCATATGGGTGTAAAATTTGCTGCTGCTTTTGGTGCCGATGTTACGGTGTTAAGTACCTCTCCTTCCAAAGAAAAAGATGCACTTGCATTGGGAGCTCACCATTTTGCAGTTACCAAAGATGAGGCAACCATGAAAAGCCTGCAGGGAAAATTCGATTTTATTTTAAGCACCATCTCTGCCCAGCACGACTATAACCAATACCTTAATTTATTAACCCTTAATGGCACAATGGTAGTAGTGGGTGTACCGCCACAGCCATCTACCGTGCATGCATTTAGTTTGATCGGTAAGCGCCGTTCGCTGGCAGGTTCACTCATTGGTGGTATTAAAGAAACGCAGGAAATGCTGGACTACTGTGCCGAACACAACATAGTATCGGATGTAGAAGTAATAAAGGCAGATTACATCAATGAGGCATACGAAAGAATGTTGAAGGCAGATGTACGCTATCGTTTTGTGATTGATATTGCGTCTCTTAAATAAAAGTGGCATCAATATTTTTACAACAGACACAGCTAACCTGGTTTTTTTGTAGATTAAAATAATTAGCTGAATATGTTTGTTGATTTTAAATCAAAACTCCTATTTTTGCTGCCCCGAAAGGGAATTGTCCTGTAAAATGGATGATGGTGTGATAGCTCAGTTGGTAGAGCAATGGACTGAAAATCCATGTGTCGCCGGTTCAACCCCGGCTCGCACCACAGAAATTGCCTGGTGATCAAATTTAATTTGATTGTTGGGCATTTTTTATTTGATATGCTGCAAAACCGCTTATGTATTTCAATTCCTCAATGGTGCGATTAAAAGTTTTACCCGTTCGGTAAGTGTTTTAATATCTGATTTGTTCTTTCAGTTACAATATCCATGCCCACAGCACCAACGCCAACATTAAAACGCCCTGCTATTATACCTTTATTACCCTGTTGTGAGCTTTTGCAATGTAAAAAAATTGCTGTTCCATATTAATGCCATTCACAAACAGCCAGCGTTTTCTATGGCAGATATGGTAATAGTTGATATGGGTGGCGGTTAGGTGCATCATAACTTTTGCCAACATTTTTTATATTGAAGCCTGTGTATATTCAATTACAGCGTTTTGCAGATCCAGTTTTATTTCTTCCCAGGTTTTTGATAATAGTTGCACAGGCGATGGCTCCAGCTCTGCATTGTCAAAATTGGTAAGGCTGTGAATAATATAACCAATATCAATTGCGGGAAACTTCGATTTGAATATTTCCAGCATTTGAGCGAGTGAAAAACGGTGCAACAGAAATGCTATATCCCAAAAATCTTTTTTAGAAAACCGGTTGCCCAGCGCCTGTAATTTCATTGGGATTATATCCTGCAGCGCTATCATCCTGGCACCATCCACTGTTTCAAAAGGCATCAGCCATTTAAATGGATATAGCACAACATCCACTTTTACATTGTTGATGGTAAACATCATTGTTTGGTTTTGTTCAAATAACAATTCGGCAGATGGAAACCCGGCAGTAATAGTCTGGAAAATAGCACTGTTTTGATAGGGTGTATTGGTGAAAAAATCAAGATCTACCGATAAACGATGTCCCAGCCGCAATGCAATGTTAGTGCCGCCCCCCAATGCAAAATTTTTAAAAGGTGGAAGGGCGCAAATTCTTTTTAATAGTTCCAGGGTAGCGGGTTCAATAGCATTTTGTTGTAACATGTAAAATCAGTTTTCTGTAGTTGTAAAATGGTGCAAAGAAAGCTTAAAACCGATTTACGGAGATACGTCGACTTTACAATCTCCTGCCGGATGCGTGGCAGGCTATAGTATTTCATGATGGCTACCTGATCGTTCCAGCTACCATAGTTGAAAACTTTTTCCATTACAAACAAAGAAGATTTTTCAAAATCTAATTCATCAAAGGATATATCCCAAAAAGCCTTTTTTGAAATGGCTGGTTTTAACATAATTATTGACGTAGGTATAAGTAAAGTTAGGCATTCCCATATTTTGTTTAATTAGTTTTTAGGAGGAATTGTTGGTTTTAGTATTTACAAAAAGCCATCATTTTGTATGGCAGATATGGTAGTAGTTTATATGGGTGGCGGTGAGGTGCATCATAATTAAAATGGCAGTTTGTCGGTAAAGGGAGAGGGAGAATCCATATTCAAATCCGTATCATCCTCGGCATTCCATATTTCCAGGCAGGCGCAATATTCTTTAAAGATACAATCGGGTGCGTAACCGGTACAAAAATCAAAACCAATAAAGCCGCATTTAGGGATAGATGTTTTGGAGTTCAGGGTATCAACTGTGATGGCATAAGCAATGGGCAATGGTAATTTTTCAGGCAGGCTGATTTCAAGATTCCAGGAAAACATCATGTGACCAAAGGCTTCGATTACTGTTTTCAATTCATCGCCGGTCAATTGATCTGGCGGCGGAAAATTAATGGCATCCAGACCGCAATAATAACCAAAAGTATGCTCCGCCTCCTCGCCTTCCACCCAGTTTTCTATCTCTTCCATTTCTTCTTCAAAAGTTATGGCTGACTGGGGTGCTTCCTCCGGAATTTCGGCACGATAAGCGTTGCTGATGTCGGAGAGCAGGTGGGGAAGATAGGGGTGCATGGCGACTTTTTAATTAGATGAATGTATAAGAATTTAAAGATGAAAAACTCAACTTTCGTATAAATCATTCTCCGGTTTTTTGTAAAGCAAGCAGGTATATTTTATCGGAATACAGCTATCATCATTAGTTCTTTCACAACGTACACTCACGCCCGGCTAACTACCCGGCCCTTGTGATTTGCCTTCAAACTTTTATCTCACTTAGTTCTTTCACAACTAAGATAAGTACAAACGGCAGGTGCTTGTATTCGGCAGCATCCATGTTTTTCGTAGCTTGTCAGACGTTTTCCAGAGCTTTTTCTCTAAAGGTTCTTCTACTGTTTCTTTTGCTTTTTTAGCCATTATGTTTCTTATAATAATTTTTGTTTTGGCAAGATAGTTTTAAAAATACGCTAACTAAGGTATGGTACAAATAAAAAGATCCCGCCGCACCAAATATCTATTCATCCCCCCAAAATTTAATAATAAAAACAGGGTTAAGTAAAACAGTATCTTTCCGTAAAACAAACAAACCATGCAGGTAATTCTGTTAACTATTATCATCATCCTTTTAACCATCTCCATTGTTCTAGTGGTTGTTTTGCGGCCAAAATCATCGGCAGTGTTGCAGGTACTTTCTCTGCAAATTGCAGAGCTGCATGCTAACATCAACAAGATTGAAATTACCCTGAAAGATGATTTTAGAACCAACCGTGAAGAGAATGCGGGTATTGCAAAAGACAACCGGGCTGAGCTCAACAATACACTAAAAGATTTTGTGCTGGAACAGCGCAGCAAATTTGCAGAGCTTAAACAGGAACAAAAAGAATTAACCCTCAAAACAGTGGAGCAACTGGAAAAAATTACCGGCAAGGTGGAGGAAAAATTAAGTGCATTGAACGAACAGGCAAAGGCGGATAACGACTTAATGCGGAAGGCGCTTTTTGAATCTTTTAAAAGCTTCGGCGAAACCTTTGAGAAGAATGTACACTCCTTTAATGAACTGCAGAAAGAGAAATTCGGGCAACTGGAACTGCGGCAAAACGAAATGGTGCATAATACGGAAGTTAAGCTAGAAAGCATTCGGGCTACTGTTGAGGAAAAACTTGAAAAAACGCTGAGCGACAGGCTGGGCGAGAGTTTTGAAACAGTGGGCAAGCAATTAATAGAAGTTCAAAAAGGACTGGGCGAAATGCAAACACTGGCACAGGATGTTGGCGGGTTAAAAAAAGTATTAAGCAACGTAAAAATGAGGGGTGGCATTGGCGAAATACAATTGTCCCTGCTGCTGGAACAAATACTGGCTCCTGACCAATATGAAGCGAATGTAAAAACCAAACCGGGCAGCAGCGACCTGGTAGAGTTTGCCATTAAACTTCCTGGCAGGGATGATAATAACCAGCAGGTGTGGCTGCCGGTGGATGCCAAGTTTCCAAAAGATGTATATGAACAGTTGCAAACAGCCTACGATATCGGCGATATTATACAGGTAGAAGCAGCGCAAAAAAACCTGGAGAATACCATACGTAAAATGGCCAAAGACATCAGCGACAAATACATTGATCCACCACATACCACCGATTTTGGTATTATGTTTTTGCCCTTTGAAGGTATTTATGCCGAGGTGGTTCGAAAGGCAAGCCTGCTGGAAGATTTACAACGCAATTACAAGATAGTGGTAACCGGCCCCACCACACTGGCGGCTATCTTAAACAGTTTGCACATGGGCTTTAGAACGCTTGCCATTCAAAAAAGAAGCAGCGAAGTATGGAAGGTATTGGGAGCAGTAAAAAAGGAATTTGAAAATTTTGGTGGCCTGATGCATAAGGCACAGAAAAATATCCAGACAGGTCTTGATCAGTTGGATGATGTAATGAGCAAAAGAACCAAGGCTATACAGCGCAAACTTCGTAGTGTGGAAACGCTGAATGAAGCAGATGCCAAACAATTTTTACCGGAAATTACAGACGCTGATGCTGATGAGGAGGATAGTGATCTATAGGATCATTGCAGTGATTATCGGCAAGACCACTGAACGAGGACTATAATATTCTCAAGTTATGGATGGATGGTTATCATGCTAGCCAAGGCTTGCCCAACATACGGCTAGTATGCAGTTTAATGCAAACAGCCAGCGAAAGAAACAAAGTTTTAACAAACTCCCCATTGGTGGAAAACAATTAAGGTCTTACTTTTACGTTATCAACATCTAAAAAACTAAACGTATGAAAAAATTATTTTTATTAGCTACTGCAGCTTTGCTGGTTACCGGCGTAACATTTGCTGATAATGGCAAAAAGAAAAAAGAGTGTAAGAAATCATGCTGTTCTAAAAGTGGAAAATCCTGCAGCAAAGAAAAAGAACCTGCAAAAGAAAAGACAGCTAGTTTGTAAAAATTGTTTTAATAAAATATTTAGTCCCCTTCTTGCCAGAAGGGGATTTTTATTTAGAATATAGCTGTTAACTGTTGGAGATTGCTCACGGTAAAAGTTGGTTGTAATGTGGTGGTGGTATTGATGTGATTAACAAATACATTGTCCATACCGGCATTAATAGCGCCCTGTATATCGGCATCTAAATTATCCCCCAGCATAATGCTTTGGTGCAGGTTGGCGCCTGCTTCACTTAACGCATATTCAAAAATTTCTTTTTTAGGCTTTAAGCTGTTGCTTTTTTCTGAGGTTATCACATGCGTAAAATAATTACTCAGGCCGCTGTTATTAAGTTTGCTCCACTGTATTTTTTCAAAACCATTTGTAATCAGGTGCAGCTGGTATTTTTTCGCTGACAGGTAGTCTAGTATTTCTATTGTATGGGGAAATAGTATTTTTTTGGTGGGCAGTATTTCGAGAAATTTTTCACTCATTAATTTCGCCAGCGGTTCATCGGCAATTTTAAATTCGAGCAGGGTGCGCCACATTCTTTTCCATTTAAGTTCTTCGCCGGTAATAAATCCTTTGTGGTACCGATCCCACAAAATTTCATTGTGAATTTTATACAATTTATAGAAATCTTCAAATGGTACTACACCTTTTTCTTCCAGTTTAAAAAACGCATAGATTTCAATCAGTGTATCTTTGGCATTGGCATCAAAATCCCAGAGGGTATGGTCGAGGTCGAAAAAAAGGTGTTTGTATTTCATAACTCTGTTATAACTACAAAATTGCTGTTTTATTACTTTAATCCGCTAAAATTGTGCACTACTTAACTAAAAAACAATTTAAATTTTTGATATGAACTTTAATCAAAGCAACATAAAAGGCAAAAATATTGTGGTAACCGGTGGATCTAAGGGCATGGGTAAAGCCATTGCAACAGCATTTGCGGCGGAGGGTGCTAACCTGTTTTTGTGTGCCCGAAACACAGCGCAACTAAACAAGACTGTAGCTGAAATACAGCAGCAATACCAGGATGTAACAGTCCAATCAACCACTGCCGATTTATCGGTAAAAGAAGAAACGATCGCTTTTGGCAATTGGATAAATAATCAAGTTGCAGCTGTAGATATCCTGGTAAATAATGCCGGTGTGTTTTTGCCCGGCAGTGTACACAACGAAACGGATGGTATGCTGGAACAAATGATACAGACCAATTTGTACAGTGCCTATCATCTTACCAGAACTTTATTACCTGCCATGATGCAGCACAAACAAGGATACATTTTTAATATCTGTTCCATTGCATCGCTGCAGGCTTATAGTAACGGCGGCAGCTATAGCATCAGCAAGTTTGCCATGATGGGTTTTAGTAAAAATTTACGGGAAGAATTAAAGCCGTACAACATTAAAGTTGCAGCGGTTTATCCGGGTGCCGTGCTCACCGATTCGTGGGGTAGTTATGATAACTCCCATCACCGAATTATGGAAGCAACCGATATTGCTGCCATGATTGTAGCAGCCTGTAAACTTTCGGTGGGTGCCGTTATGGAGGATATTATTTTAAGACCGCTGCTGGGAGATTTGTAATTTAGATGCAGCGCTTAAATGGCGAATAAATTTTTATAAATAACCGACATCCCAAAGCCAATACACAACAAAGAAGATAACAGTATTAACGTTACCTGTAACAACCTTGACTTTAATATTTTTTTTGAAAACGGAAGACTAAACATGGCCGCTGCCACCAGCATGCCAAAGATGGAACCTATACCAAAAATGAGTAAATACAGCATACCCATTTGCAGGCATGCCATTTGCAGCATTACCAATAACAGCAGTTCGCCACTGCCGGCAAGGCCATGTACCATGCCCACTCCGTAGGATACCAGGTGCAATTTTTTTAAACCTGTATTGGTAACGGCCACCATTTGCACTGCAGGTGTTTCAACCTTTATAGCAGATAAAAATCCTTTTAATTTAAAGAGCCTGAATAATCCCAACGCAACCAATATGATGCCCACAGCTGTTTCTACATAATGAAAATAAGCAGGGCTTACCCGTACTTTTAGCAGTAACATAATTACGCCCATCAGCAAGATGGTAGATGTATGGCCAAGCCCCCAAAAAACTCCACCCTTCACCGATTTTAAAGTGCTGTTTCGTTGGGATACTATATTGCTTACAGCCAACAAATGGTCCGTTTCAAAGGCATGGGCAAAGCCTGCATAAACAGTTAGAAAAAATGGAAATGGAAACATTGTTTTGTATAACTTGAAAAAATAATGCGGTGATTGCATATTAAACTTCCGGCTGGTGGGTAATCGCTAATGCAGTTTTCTTTTCCTGCACTTTATTCATTATCCAGTTGCACCACTCCTCCATTCCATCGCCTTTAAAACTAGAGATTGTCATCACTTCAATATCAGGATTTACATCCCGGGCATCGCTGGTTACTGCATCAACACAGAAGGGAACATAAGGCAGTAAATCGGCCTTGGACACCAGCATCATTTCGCTGGTTAAAAACATACGGGGATACTTTTTAGGTTTATCATCGCCTTCGGTACAGGCCAAAAGAGTTACCCTTACATCTTCTCCCAAATCGAATGCTGCCGGACAAACCAGGTTGCCTACATTTTCTATAAACAAAACATCCACGCCTTGTAAGTTAATGTGGTCAAGAGCCTGGAACACCATCTGGGCTTCAATATGGCACATACCGCCTGTTACAATCTGCAAGGCATTAATGCCCACGGCTCTCATGCGAATGGCGTCTCTTTCTGTTTCGGGATCACCCACCAAAACTGCCATATTTAATTTACCTGCAAGCCGTTTTCCGGTCTCCTGCATCAGGCTGGTTTTGCCGCTTCCCGGCGAAGAACAAATGTTTATCAGCAGTATTTCCGGTAATCTTTGCCTGATGGCTTTTGCTACAAAATCATTTGCTTTTAATAAATTAAGGGTGGTATTTTCACATTGTACGGATCCAACCGGGGCCCGGTTACTTTTTGGTTTTGTTACATTCATTAACTGTAATTTTTTTATTAAAATCCTCCTGGTTATTGTTCTTCAAATTCAACTTTATTAATCATCATTTCTAACCCCTGCACAATATTTTTGCTGGGTTTTCCGCAGGTACATACAAAAGTATAATTCAATACTTCGGTATCTTTATCACATGCATCGCAATAAATTAAAACGGGCAATACTTCTACGTGCAGGCTGCTGTTGTTGTACCTCGGTTCATCGAGCAAAACGGCTTCAAAAGCATTTTGCATCAGTATAGGTTGAACGTTTGACAAGATACCCACTTGTAAATAAATGCGGCTTAGCTTCTCTATCTTTTCCGGAAAAGTTTCTTCCAGCGTTCTAATAATATTTCTAACAAGGGATATTTCGTGCATACATTTTAATGATAAAGCCACCAGCTTTTTACTATAATAACCATCAATAAAAAGGTGTTGGTTACAACCTGATTTCTTCATTCAAAAATGCCGACGGGATATTTTCATCCACCAATATTTCCATGGCTGCTTAGTTTTACTTTTTTACAAAATCCTTTAATTGGTTTGTATAAATATTGCCTCTTTTTTCTGCGAAATAATCGGCTGTTACTGCCAGCAAAGCCATGATGGCGAGTGCCAGACCAAAACCCTTCCAAAACAATTGTGCTTCCTTATTATTAAAATAAACAAACAGTGCAACGCCCAACAAGGCCAGTGCAATTTCTACATACCGGTAAAACACAAAGTTTTTCATCACCACTTCCATTCTTGGTAATTCTTTTTCTTTTAATGCTCCCGGATTCATGCTAAGTGCATATACATTTCTTATTCTGTCTTCATCACTTCTTTTATAAACCGTAAAGCCAACTATTCCCAATAATAGTCCAACGAGTACCAATGGTATGGCTAAGCCTTTATAAAAGGAAGTTTTTAAAAAGAAGAAAGCAATGATGGCAGTCACAATACCGGCGATACCAATTGCCATAAATATCCAGCTTTCCGCTTTTTCTGCCAGAAAGTATTTTTCGATCGCCTCTTTTGTAAGCATATTAATTTCTTTTAAGCAGCAGCTTTATTACTCCGGCAACAGAAACCATGCACCACACTCCTTCCAGCAATATGAAAGGTACATAATTTATCAGCAGAGATGCATAGCATGCAAGCCCTGCACCAATAATGTTCATGCAAAAAAACAGTATTCCTTCTTTGGTAATAATAGAAAAAGTATTAAAAAAATAGGCCAGTAAAATAAGCCCAACTCCCATGCTGCCGATGATATCGTTGTAATTCATTAGAATGATTTTATTACGACTACTTATTTTGTTTGTAAAGCTTTTACACTATTAAGTTAGTCTCTGCTTACTTTTTTTTCTTAATAATAAAAAGTAACAAAAAAAATCAAGGTTTCGAATAAAAAGGCTGAAACCAGAATTCAATTGCGAACGATGAATCCATCCCTACATTTTAAAGCTGAACCGTAAAGCCAGCATTTTCCAAAGCCTCAATGGCCGCTGATAATTTTTCCTCTTTCACCAGTACATAATCTGTATCGAAGGTGGCAATTACACAAATGTTTACGGCTGCATTTGCCAATGCAGTTGAAAATTGAGCCGTAATGCCGGTGAGAGACAAATCAAGAACTGCCAGTATTTTCAATAACCGCCATTGGCCATTTTGTTTTGCTTCGCCTGGCACAAATTGACTTTCGCAAACCATAGAGAGTTCATCTAAGGTTTTTGTAATACTAAAAAATGCTGAGCCATAAACCCAATCCGGTATTATTTGTTCCGGGGTAAGCCTGCACAAGGAATATTCACCGGATTGCAATTGAAAAGTTAAGCGATTCATGCAATAAATTTATCCAATAAACTAAACAAATCATTTTTATTTTGGGCAAGATATTGATAACCATTTTTTATTACTTCTTTAGTTTGAATATACCTACCCTTCTCATTCAATTCATCACCATCATAATGTATCATTTCATTGATAATTGTCTCATTCATTTCAATATGAAATTGAACACCCAATACATTATTGTCCGCCAGGTATAACTGGTTTTTGCAGTTGTGTGATGATGCAATCAATGCAACACCAGCAGGTAAATGGAAGGTGTCTCCATGCCAATGAAAAACCATATACGGATTTTTAAAGTGATTGAAAAACGGATGTTGTGTTGCTTCTTTTGTAAAGTGTACCGGAAAAAAACCAATTTCTTTTGTTGACTGCGGATATACTTTACTACCCAATACCCGGGCAATTAATTGCGAACCAAGACAAATGCCCATTACCTTTTTACCGGCGCTAATGGCCTGCCGTATAAATTCTTTTTCCTCCCGCAGCCATGGGTATTTTGCTTCCTCATCCACATTCATACTGCCACCTAAAACCAATAAAAAGTCTACATCATTCATTAAAGGAAACACAGGCAGTCTTTCATAAAAACGGGTAAAGTTAATGCTGTGCTGGTGATGATGAGCCCACTCTGCAATGCTGCCGGGAGTTTCAAAAGCCACTTGTTGAAAGCAATGAATTTTCATAAACAATTTGTTGATGTTTGTTTGTTATGGAAAGAAAAGTAATCGTCCACTTAATGCCTGTTGATAATTTTATTTACCAAACTGCCGCAAATGATGGTCAATGTGCACATATATAAATCTTCCCCACTGGCTTAGGTTTAGTGCTCCAAACATTGGATGAGCGTTTAGTTCCTTTTCATCGGGGAAATTTCTTACCGCATTAACCAGGCTGGTTAAGTTTTGTTTTTCAGTTTCAATATCTGTAGACGGCGTACCGTAATATTTTTGGTTCATGTCCACAGGATCCTTCATATTTTTAAAAGGTATTCGTGGAAGCCACAAGCCAAGGTATTTGGCTATATTTCTGTTTATGAAAGTAGGTTTTTCGTGCGGTTGTTTTTCGCCGGTTGCTAATCTTATCTGGTCGCTGCAATGCGCCAGCATTTGTTCCACCGTCATTATTCCCCATTGCCGTAAGCTGTCTTTTTTGAGTGTGGCAATCCGGCTTATCACTTCGTCGTAATCGGGTTTGTTGCGAATGTTTTTCATCGATTAAAAAAGTAAAAAATCAAAAGTAAAAAATAATTGAGGCGTTCGGCACTTGGTTCGCAATTAGAGCCTTGATTTTTTTTGTTATTTTTCATATTAACCCGTTCCGAAAAAATCGGGAAAAAAAGCAAGTTGTTGTTGCATCAATAGGATGAAAGCTTTGCGAATAGAACACCTAATCCTTTACAAATTATTATTATGCCTTCCCCTGTAAATTTTTTACCAGCTTTACCACCAAACTTCTGGGAGAAAATCTTACACTGTTGGCCATCAGGTAATTCAACATTCCATGAATGGCGACAGCCTCTCCCATCATCATGGCTTTGTAACCATAAGCGGCTACCTCAGCCGACGTAGGTAGCTTTTTTCCTTTCACCATTTTGCTTTCCGTCAACGCTGCAGCAGACTGAAAACCACTTTCGGTTGCACCGGGGCAAAGCGCTGTTACTGTTACGCCCTTGCCTTCTAATTCACTTGCCATTGCTTCACTCAAAAACAATACATAGCTTTTGGTTGCAAAATATACAGCCATCATCGGGCCGGGCTGAAAAGCTGCTGTGCTGGCGACATTCATAATTCTGCCGAAACCATTTTTAACCATGTCTTTTACAAACAAATGGCTAAGCCTCGTTAATGCGGTAATGTTGAGGTTTATCATTTCTTTCAGTTTATTCCACGCTGCTTCGTGAAAAAAAGCGAAGTCGCCAAAGCCTGCATTGTTAACCAAATAATCAACCCGAATTCTTTCATATTCCAGTTGATGATATAATGCTTCAACTTCTTCCAGCACACTTAGATCTTTGGCAATTACTTTTGTCTTCACTTTATATTCCAGTTCCAGAAAGTCAGCTAAGGTTTGCAACTTGTTTTCGCTCCTGGCAACCAATACCAGGTTGATGCCATTTTTTGCAAATTCTTTGGCAAGTTCTAATCCAATGCCTCCCGATGCACCGGTTATCAGTGCATAGCTTTCATTGCTATTTATTGTCATGATGTTGTTTTAAACTATTTATTACTGATAGCATCCATTACTTCCTTTGATAAAGGTGAAATACCTGAATCAAAATAATGCGTAAGCTTACCTTCTTTATTAATGAGGTATTTAGAAAAATTCCAGGAAGGCGGTTTGCTGTTCCAGCCATTACTGGCTGCATTGGTGAGCCATTTAAAAACAGGGTTTTGTTCGGTTGATTTTATTACGACACTCCTGCCCATAATAGGAAATGTTACACCATAATTCTTTTTACAAAAAGCACCAATTTCTTCATCGGTTCCTTTTTCCTGTTCCTTAAAATCATTGGCAGGAAAGGCAATAATTTCAATGATATTTTTATATTGTTGGTACAGCTTTTCCAATTCGGCATATTGATCGGTATAGCCGCAATCGGATGCCGTATTTACCAGTAAAACTTGCTTCCCCTTCAGGGTTGAAAAATTCAATGTACCTCCATTGCCTGCAGCAGCCTGCAGTGTATAAAATGAAACGGCAGGTGTTGCTTTTTGATTTGTTAATATGGTGGAATTAGCTCCTGCCAATTTTGTAAACCACATCAACATTGGGTACACGGCTTTTAATACTTTTTGTTTGGTTGTCATATTTATAGAATGCCTGTTTATGAATGCAGTATATGCTGCAAATGCGGTTAATAATGCCAGCAATACAATGCCATTTTTCTTTAATCGGCTCATCAGATTACCTTTTTAAACAAATTCAGTTTGCCTTTGAACGGCGGATATTTTATGGATGGATCAAACCAGGTAGGCGTTTTCATTACTGATTTTTTATGACTAAAAGTGTCGAATGAAAATTTCCCGTGATAACTGCCTGTACCACTGAATCCACGACCACCAAAGGGTAAATTGTGGTTAGTTAAATGCCAGCTGGCATTGTTAACACAACTGCCACCAAAAGCAACACTCTCTAACCAATCCTTTTCTTTTTCGCTACTGGATGTAAACACATAAAACGCCAAAGGGTTTTGATGTTGCCTGATTATTTTCATTGCCGCAGCTTTGTTATTAAAAACGATGATGGGAAGAACAGGGCCAAAAATTTCTTCCTGCATAATGGTTGCATTCAGTTGTACATTTTCTAAAATGGTTGGTTCTATAAACAACTGTTCTTTATTTGTTCTGCCGCCGTATGCAATGGTGCCCTGCTCCAGGTATTGAACAATTCGGTTAAACTGTTTTTCATTAATTATTTTTCCATAACTGTAGCTCTCTTCCGGCTTATCGCCGAAAAAATCAAGGATAGATTTTTTCAGTTCGGTTACCAGTGCTGCCTGCTGGCTTTCGTGTACCAACACATAATCCGGCGCAACACACATTTGTCCGCAGTTGCTGAATTTAGTCATTGCAATTCGTCTTGCTGCAACTTTTATATTGGCATCGCTTTCCACAACGCAGGGACTTTTGCCACCGAGTTCCAATGTAACCGGCACTAAATTTTCAGCAGCCATCTTGTAAATAATTTTACCTACAGCAGTGCTTCCTGTATAAAAAACATGGTCAAATGTAAAGTCGTTCATCATCTCCGGGATAACTTTGCCACCATCGCCTTCCACATATAAAACAAACACTGTTGCAAATGTTTCTTCAATAATTTTTTTCATGATGGCTGCAGTAGCCGGTGCAAATTCACTGGGCTTTAGTACTACACAATTGCCTGCTGCTATGGCACCAATAAGCGGGTTGAATAACAGTTGCAACGGATAATTCCATGGACCAATTATCAATACAACGCCCAGCGGCTCTTTCATTATTTTGCTGGAGGAAGGAAGATTAAGCAAATTGGTACTAACGCTATCGGAGGCCATCCAGCCTTTTAACTTTTTAAGGGCATAATTTAATTCAGATAAAACCATACCGTTTTCGGTAACCCAGCATTCTTCCGGGCTTTTTTTCAGGTCGTGATATAAGGCGTTGTACAAATCCTGCTCGTGACGAATGAGGGCGGATTTTAGTTGTAGTAATTGTTCTTTTCTAAATTGATAGGTTTGTGTATTTCCACTGTTGAAATATTCACGAATGTCTTGCAGGCTTTTAATTGTTTCCATTGCAAATAAATTTGCCTCAAGTTAGATATTTATCTTTTAGCAATTATTAGCAGAAATTCTACAATGTAATCAGGAATTTAGATAGGATGAGTGCATTAGGTGATCGCTGCTGTTTAGGAATCTTTTTTTATTACCGATTATGCTTAATCCGAATGTTAGTCTTCTGAGGTCAGCTTTTTTTTAATCTCTTTCCAGATTTTATTTTTGAGTTCTTCTTTATTCCTACGTAGTTTTTTTGCGGCATAGCACTCTAAACCATTTTGCAACAGTTTGAGTTAGTAAACAATTTCCGGGTATCCCTTACAAAGCTTTTTGCAATTGGCGAAAATGAGAGAGATGATTTAAAAAATTTCTAAAAAATTTACATTGCTTTTTATAATTACATCGTCATAAAAACCCTATCCACCACCCAGTAAGCAGCAACCAGCGCAATGCAGGAAGATAAGCCGTAGACCACTCTTTTGCGATACCAGAGCTTGTCTTTAAATGGAATTATAATCAATGAAAAAATAGCAGCTATCACTGTCATTTGCCCAAGCTCTACGCCCAGGTTGAATGAAAGAATAGACGTGAAAAACTTTCCATTGGGAAGACCAATTTCGTTTAATGCACTCGCAAAGCCCATTCCGTGGATGAGGCCAAAAAGAAAAACCAGTAACACACGCCAGGGTTTTAATTTACTGATAAGGATATTTTCTACCGCAACAAAAACGATTGATAATGCAATAATGGGTTCAACGATAGGGCTTGGTACCACAAAAACATTTTTCATACTAAGTGCCAATGTAATTGAATGAGCCACTGTAAAAGCAGTGGCCTGCCAAAGCATGGGCTTTATTTTAGTACTTAATAAACACAGACCTGCTACAAAAAGAATATGATCGAACCCCTGTGGGATGATATGGGTAAAGCCGAGTTTGGTATAAAACCAAACCACATCTTTTGTGGGCGCATCCTCTAAAGCATAGTTAATGCTGTGTGCAGAAAGCTGTTGACCAGCAAACAGAACAACCATCAATAACATGACTTTTTTTGAAAAAGATGCTATAGGAATTTGCATTAGTTAATTTATATTTTAATGCTTTTTAGTGAATGATCGAAACAAGGTAAATTCTTATAACCCTTTCTCAACTTGTATCGCCTCTGTTTTAAGGAGCTGGTCAATATTAGGATTGGCCTGCAAGCCTTGTTGCAACATTTTTTTAGCGTTAACGGCATCGCCTGTTTTTGCGTAGATTAATCCAGCCCTGCAAAGGAGCGTTGGATTTTTGCTGTTGGTAATAAAGGCGGCTTTTATATAAGGCAAAGCTTTAGCAGCTTCCCCTTTTTTAAAATACATCCAACCAACCGTTTCATTCACCTCAATATTTTTTGGGCGGCGGTTGTATTCCAGCAAAGCATGTTCCAGTGCCTTATCAAAGTTGTTAATTGAAAGATAAGCATAAGCCAATTCCTTATCGGCATAGTGCCCAATACTTTCATTAGCATTGGCTACCGCTGCATTTTTATCCAGCTCTGCAATCACTTCATTGGTTAATGTTCTTGCTTTTTCTTTTTGCCCCAATAGAAAATAAGCATTGGCCATTTCTTCTTTAAATGCGCCATCGATGGCATCCTTTGCGGCTAGCTGGTAGTAATATATTGCCCTGTTATAATCTTTGGAAGCCAACTGCAAGCGTGCCAAACCTGCTAATGCATACATATAACCCGGCCTGTCGTTTAATGCAATCTGGTAATGCATTTCAGCGCTTTTTAAATCGCCGGTGTTTTCGTATAAATGCCCCAGCTGTACCCTCGACCATTCTGTTGCTTCGTCACCGGGCGCACCCGCCTCAATGGCAAGTTTCATAGCTTCAATGGCACCAGGGTAGTCGCCAAAAATTTCTCGTAGGTACGATGCCCTTGCATAGGAACGCAAATCCGGCCTGATATCCATCATTTGTTGTGCACATAAAACTGCGCTGTCATAATTACCCATTTCTACATTACCATCTACCAGCACACCATGAACAAAAGCATTACGAGGTGCCAGATTTCTTGCTTTTTCGGCAGTTGCTAATCCATCTGCAAAATGGTGTTGAGAAAGATAAATTAATGACTTTAATGTAAGGGCTTCAAAATTATCGCTATCTATTTCAAGCACATCATTTGCCAGTTTCATAGCTGCAATATCGTAATATGCATAATTACCTGTAGCTCTAGATTCTAATATAAAATTATTGGCGAGCGCAATTTTAGATTTAATATCAGCAGGATTGGCCTCAATTTTATTTTGAAGCAGAGTCACATTTTTTTTTGTAGTGAGCCATTCATCTGTTTTTGCCAGCAACCCTTTTCGCTCCAGGAGGGAGTAAACTTTTGTTGATTTGCTTTTTTCAGTATGTTGGTATTTTAAAACAATAAAACCAACAGTACCAACAAAAACAATAATCAAAGACAGATAAAGTAAATTTTTTTTCATTTTGGTTGTTTTGATTTTTAGGGAATTATAGGTAGGACAACAAACTAAATAAAGGCTGTTTCAAATTATTATACCAGTAGAATGATAAGCTCAACACAAATCACCTATCTACCTGAAAACGAATATGGGATTCTATTGCAGCCCTTTTTGGTTTTCTTTATTTTGAAACAGCCTTTATACTTAATTATCCTTTTACTACTTTAATGGTTTGCTTTACTTCACCATCTTTAGCAATCCTTATAAAATAGGCTCCTTTGTTTAAATCGTTACCGCTCCATCTTTCTGTATAAGTACCGGCCTTTAAATTTTTATTAACCAATACTTTTAATTGCCGACCATCTGCATTAAAAAGCGATATAGATACAGTTGCTGGTGCATCTAAATGATACTTAATTAAGCTATTGTCAACAAAAGGATTAGGAGAAACATTTGCAAATACTTCTGGTGCAGTCATTGCTAAACCACCCCCAGAACTTACCGCACTTCTGTAAGATATTTTTGGAGTGCTCATTTTATCGGAAGTGTTGCACGGGCAAATGTAATTACCTGCAAATGGTTCGTGTAGATAAGGGAATGCCGTTGTAAAGGCAACATCATTTGCGTCAACCCCTGTGCTGTAGGTAAGCACATTCAACAGCTGTGGCGTAACCGGGCTTGGGCTTGATGCTGGTATATAATCATCGTACCACAAACCAATAGCGGCTAAAACCACACCACCCACTGCTTGCAGTTCAATTCTTGTTACATCATCTTCCAACCTTCTTCCGTTAGGGAAACCATCCATATTTGGAATATTTTGAATAGCTGTTGTTGTATTGTATGCCGGATCTGTCAATCCAAGTGCAGCTGCTTGCACCAAACCTAATGGGCTAAACTTATCGCTATCTCTTGGAGTAGGCGGCACAGCCATATTCAGGCGTAACATATCACCTCCATTGGGTAAAAAATTACTAATAAAAGGTTTGCCTTTCGCTAATGGATTACCAGCTTTGCCGGTGGCTAATTGATAAGGCGCCATGTTAGGAACACCTGTATGAAAGATAGGCCATAAATCTACCGAGCGTGGCGAATTCTTTGCAGGAAGTAAAAGTCCGCCAAATGCAGCTTCCGCAAGGGCTGTGTTATTTAGTGCAGCAGTACCTTTTAATTTAAACAAACCGTTCTGATCATTTCCAAAGCCAAAAGCGCCCAGGGAATTTCTTTGAATTCGTAGCGGTTTTAGTGCAGGAACTGCAGTACCAAAGTGGGTATCATCCATATACAAAGACAGTTCTGGCCTGTAAAAATATTTACCAAAATAATCCAATTTAGAAAGATCTTCGTATGGTGTTAATGAATTCCAGTAATCTTTGTCTTTGAGAGGAATTACGGCTTCGTTGGTTAATGGCATACCTAACCTCGAAACCTGAATCCATGGTCCAGAGTTTTCAGTACCCTTACCATCTTCTTTCAAAACACTAATCTTTTGGCGGCTTGCACTTGCCCAAACACCAATAACATAATTGGGGTCCAGGATACTGGTAGCATTACACACTGCTTTTTTATCTTTTTGCAGCGCTGCAATATCTATCTGCAAAGCAATGGTTGAAACGTTTAAACATTTTAACCCATCAGTTGCCTTTGTACCGGTAGTACGAGGCGCATCACCTAAATCAAAAATACCCCCAAGGTCTACAAAAAACGGATCGTCTACAGGACCGCAGAAAACTGTTTCGCCTGTGTTGGATTTTGTTATTGCTTTCTTCATGAGGCTATTGTAGTCGGGTGCGTTTAAACCAACAGGCGAACTGATAGAACGTGGGCCAATATTGGGTGGTGGCACTACTCCTTTGGTAACAGTTGTTTTAAAAGTTTTGCCACCATCGGTGCTTTTCTCCATTTTATAAGTGGTCAAAAGATTTTGTCTTCCTAACCTGATGTTGAAAAAAGTAGATGGATCTTCATTTGTTTTATTAAAGGTGAAACGATAGGTAATATCGTCGCCTGGTGTAGCAACGTTATTATCAATGTGAATTTCGTAACGGATGTTTTCGCCAAATTGGTAATAATTCGGTCCGCCCTGTGGAAGTTGAAATGGAATGTAGTTGGCAATGATGGTGATCTTGTTTGGATCATCCGGGCTGCGGAAGGCATACACATCGGTATTATCTGCCAACGGGTCGTTGGCAATCAATGGTGCTTCTCTGTGTGACGATGCAAATAACGGCGCTGTGATGTTTACCATCATCAACATCAACAGGAATGCTGCTGAAAATTTTTTTTTCATAATTAAAAATTTTTTGATTGAAAAATGACTTCCTGCTTCTTTCAGGAAAAATTAAAATACACCAGTCTAAATAGGAAAGTGGATTAGCTTTAATAGGGAAAAGAAATTTTTTGAATTCTTTAAATAAAAACTGTGTTTAAATAATTGTTTGTAGGAAATTAGCCTTGTTACTTTTTCTCTAAAAATTAGTTTTTTTGTTGAGCTCAGATTTACATACGATAACTGTTAAACTTTGGATTTAACATTTTATTGTTTTTTTTATACAACGTAAATGCTGTTTACGAAAGAGACAATTTATAGTATAGGAATGGCAGATATATTGGTAGTCTGGTATTTTATTTCTACAAAAAAGTTTACAGTAGTGTAGCGTAACTGAAGATAGATTTGGTGGCTCCTAATAAATTTATAGCTTGTACGGGTCTTTAAAAAATGTTTACTGATTAATCTCATGCTCACTTAGAAACGCCTGTCCATCGGGCAACCCAAAAAAATAACCGCATTATTTTTCCATCTAGAGCCCCTTACAGCAGGGCCTTTTATCTATCTTTTCCATATTTAATTCAAGAAATAACTGTACTAAAAAATCCAATGAGCACACTTCCCCGTAAGTGTACAAACATTGCGTTATAAGCAACCATTTTTAAAAATCAATAATTAAAATTATTATGAAAAAAGAAGATTCCGTTAATCAAAGTGTTGTGGCTGAAGCAAGCAGTAACAATGCTTACGTATCCAGGAGAAACTTTCTTGGCTATATAGGTGGTGCCTCCGCACTTATCCTTACAGCCGCAGCCTGTAAAAAAGACAACGCCCCGGCATCTAACACGGGAGTAAACCTGGGAAGTGGAGATGTGGGTATACTTAATTATGCCTATGCACTCGAACAAATTGAAGCAGCTTTTTACACGAAAGTGTTTGAATCTGTTTACAGTGGCATTTCTGCAAGTGAAAATGCTTTACTTGGTGATATCCGTGATCATGAAGTAGCACACCGGGAGTTTTTTAAAAATGCGCTTGGTGCAAACGCAATCCCAGCTTTGGAACTTGACTTTTCTACCATCAACTTTGGCAGCAGGGACAGCGTTTTAGGAGCAGCAAAGGCATTTGAAGACCTTGGAGTTACTGCTTATAATGGTGCCGGAAAATTACTGGTTTCGCCAGATTATTTAACACTTGCAGGCAAAATTGTTTCTGTAGAAGCAAGGCATGCGGCTTACATCCGTGACCTGATTAGCCTGGGCAGTTTTGCAGACAATACAGCCCTTGATGCAAATGCCCTCGATATGTCTCGTACGCCTGCCGAAGTATTGGCAATAGCCGGTGCTTATGTAAAAACAAAATTGAACGCAAGTAATTTACCAACCAGTTAAAATTTAATTGTATGAATATCAATAATATCATTTCTGAAATAGAAAAAGCAGATCCGGAACTGTACGAAAAACTGGATGGCAGAAGAGCTGCAATGAAAAGTTTCGCCCGCTTTTCCGGTAAAGTTGCAGTTGCAGCATTACCCTTCGCATTAGGCAGTATGTTTAATAAAGCCTACGGACAAACACCGTCCACTACCGTAATAGATGTGCTTAATTTTGCTTTAACATTAGAGTACATCGAATCAAATTTTTATATCAAAGGTTTGGCAACTCCCGGGCTTGTACCTGCAGGTGCAGGTATGAATGCATTAATGACCATCCGTGATCATGAAGCTGCACACGTAAACTTTTTACGTACAGCAATCACTGCAAGTGGCGGCACTCCGGTAACTTTTACTGCTGCACAGTTTGATTTTACGGCTAAAGGAACATTCCCGGATGTATTTAGTAATTATGATACTTTTCTTGCCGTTGCTCAGGCGTTTGAAGATACAGGAGTACGGGCCTACAAAGGGCAGGCGCCTAATCTTATCAGTAATAATGATGTGCTTACAGCAGCACTTAACATTCATTCTGTTGAGGCAAGGCATGCATCTCATGTAAGGCAGATGCGTAAGGCAAGGGGTGCAGATGTTAAACCATGGATTACCGGTAACAACAATGGTATTGGTGCAGTAGCAAACGGTAACTATGCCGGTGAAGAAATAACTACACAGGCTGGCGTTAATATTGTTAACATCAATGGCTTCAGCATTAGCGCTGCTGCTGCTTCAGAAGCATTTGACGAACCGCTCACCAAAGACCAGGTGGTTGCTTTAGTAACTCCTTTTTTCGCTTAATCTCTTATCATAAAAAGGATGGCTGTTTTACAATTCAGCCGTCCTTTTTTTAATCATCATTTAAAAGAAAATTATGCATACTTCAAACTTATTAACGATTTTTCTGGCTATGCCAGGAGGTACTGAATGTATTTTTATTTTGTTAGCTGTAGTACTACTATTCGGTGGCAGAAAAATTCCCGAACTGATGAAAGGAATTGGAAAAGGTGTCAGGGATTTTAATGATGCCAAAAATAATATTAAAAACGACCTGGAAGAAGGAATGAAAGAAAAGGATTTCTCTAACGCCAATCCAGCAATAAAACAACCTGATCTGCAGTAATCTCATTTGAATTTTAAGGTTTGTAAATGCCGAAACGCATCGGAGCAGCCTAATGCAGCCCCATAAAAAATTCATCTTAGCCAAAGCTGTCCCACAGCGGCTTTTGCATAAATTTCAGCCAGTACTTATTGGATCAAGATGAAATTTATGTTGATATATTTTACCACTAAAAATTAAACATATTTGTTACCAGTTAACACCGCAAGAAAGCAATTCTTTCGCCGTATCGTAAATAAAGAATTGCCGAAGGAACCAACCGATTTTTTTGGCCATGTTGAAGCGTTTCGCTGGCACCTGGTGCGGAGTGTAGTGGCCTGGCTGGCGGCGGTTATACTCATCTTTATAAATATCGACTGGGTGTACGACAATATTATATTGGCGCCGGCTAACCAAACGTTTTTTACTTATGGCGCCTTGTGCAGGTTAGGTAACTGGCTGCATTTAGGCGATGCACTTTGCATGCCAGCCATTAAAATTGATTTCCAGGTAACCGAAGTTAACGGCACATTTACTTCTGCCATCAACATCGCCATGATTGGCGGCTTAATCGCTGCTTTTCCATATATCTGCTGGGAACTATGGCGTTTTATTAAACCTGCCCTCTCCAGTAAAGAAAAAAAATATAGTCGTGGTGGCATATTCTGGGTATCGTTTTTCTTTTTTACCGGTTCATTATTTGGGTACTATTTGTTAGCTCCTTTTACGTTCAATTTTTTGGCAGGTTTTACGCTGGGCAAGTCGGGAATGATACAATACCGGCCTTCCGTGAACGATTATGTGGATAGTCTTACCAACCTTATACTTGGCTGTGGCATTGCTTTTGAGCTTCCTGTCTTTTGCTTTATACTGGCTAAAATTGGCCTGGTTACCGGTACGCTTCTTAAAAAATATTTCAAGTTTGCATTTGTAGTTATTTTAGTTGCTGCAGCAATTATTACCCCATCACCCGACTGGACAAGCCAGTTCCTGGTAGCCGTTCCATTAGTAATGCTGTATTGGATAAGCATAATGATTGCAACAAGAGTGGAAAAGCAACGAGCAAATGAAAAAAATGAAAATCTGCAATAACATGCTATTTTAATTTTTGTTAGGCAGATTTGGTTTCTAAATAGTTTAAAGGGCACTTCAATTAAGAGGTGCCTTTTTTATTTGCCTCCTATTTTTTGTAGCTGTTAAAAAAAACAAAAAGAAATGATGGTTTTGTAAATCCGCTTTTTATTAACTACCGTATGTTAAAGAAATTGATACTATTTGTTTTACCTGGGCAAATGATATAATGACGAAAGGAAAAATATTTATAAGCCCCTAATTTTAAAGGAAATACGCATCTACTGGCGAATAATTTTTTAACGGAAGATTATTAGTACATCTGTTTATCATGAAAAAAGTTTTTTTATATCTACTACTGTTTATATACATATTGGGTGTAATAAAACCAACACTACCCTTTGTTTATAATGCTGTGGAGCATGCTTTTTTTTACCAACATCATATTGCAACAGTGCACAAGGTGAACGGAAAACAACATGTACACCACGAGTTTATACGGGAAGCCAAAAAAGAAAATTCAGGCAATAACAATGCAGATGCTAAAAAATTAATTCCTACAGATGAACATATTTTTCTACCCTTCTGTTATATGCCACCTACATCCATCTTTGTGGACCAAAGGTTTAGTCTTGACGTTTCTAAATTGACCTGTAGGCCCATCAACGGCAACTTCCCTCCTCCCAAACAGCAGTTAGTTTAATTACTCAAATTACACAAGCCAACTTGTTTTCAAAACCTTTAGAATTCAATTTATTGAACTAAAAGGCTATCAACGAGGCATGCGATGCATTTAAGCCAAACAACTAACAATTGAAACATTTTTAACCATCTACAAATGGAACAATATAAACAACCCATCATACTCCTCATAATAGCTTTACTTTCCATTCTTGGGCAATCAACCTATTCTCAAAACAAAATAAATGGTAAAATAGTAGATGCCGGCAGCAGGCAACCACTGGAATTTGCAACAGTAGCAGAAGGTAGGGCAAATGGAAATAAAACAACAACAGACCATTATGGAAATTTCAGTCTTACTTCGAAAGCAACTATTGAAACCATTCTAATTTCGTTAGCTGGATATACTGCAACGATTATAAAAACTGAAGGACAAACAGAACTAAAAATAGACTTGCAACCCAATGTATTCAACCTGAAAGATGTGATAGTATTACAGAAGAACATTGCCACCAAATTCAGTACGCTGGCAAAGATTGATCTTGACCTTAAACCAGTACGAAACACACAGGAATTATTAAGACTGGTACCCGGCCTCTTTATTGCCCAACATGCAGGCGGCGGCAAAGCAGAACAAATTTTTCTTCGTGGATTTGATTGCGACCACGGCACCGATGTGCAGGTAAGTGTAGATGGTATGCCGGTAAATATGGTAAGCCATGCACATGGGCAGGGCTATGCAGATGCACATTTCATTATTCCGGAAACCATTAACAATATAGACTTTGGTGCCGGCCCATATTATACGCAACATGGCAACCTAAATACAGCAGGCTATGTATCTTTTGGCACCTACACCAACATACCCACCAGCAGGGTGCAAATAGAAGCCGGTAGATTTGATACATACCGTGGACTTGCCATGATTGACCTCATCAAAAAAAACAAGGACAGACAAAGTGCCTGGATAGCTAGTGAATTTAACTATACCAATGGCCCAACAGACAATAAGCAGTTTTTTAAGCGTTTCAATATTTTTGGAAAATACAATTTTGCCATCAGCAACCGAACACAATTTACCGCAAGTATGTCCTCATTCAGCAGCAAATGGGATGCCTCGGGACAGGTGCCGGAAAGAGCTGTGGAAAGTGGCCTCATTGATCGCTTTGGCAGCATTGATCCATCGGAAGGTGGCAACACCGAAAGACATAATGCGAATTTTTTATTGGCACATAAATTTACCAATGGGACCGTATGGGAAAACCAGGCTTTTTACAGCTGGTATAAATTCAATCTTTATTCCAACTTTACATTTTTTTTAAATGATACCATTAATGGAGATGAAATAAACCAGGCAGAACACCGAAATGTTGTTGGTTATCTGTCTAAAATAAATCGGCAATACAACCTGGGCAGTTTTATACTACAATCCAACTATGGTGCAGGTTTCCGGCATGATGCCACACAAAACAGTCAATTGGCCAATGTGGTAAAAAGACAATTTTTAAGAAATACAAAATTGGGGGACATTAAAGAAACCAATGGCTTTGCTTATGTACAACAGCAATTAAGCCGGGGCAAATGGCTGATAGATGCAGGGGTACGATTAGACTATTTTCACTTTGATTATTTTGATAAAATAAATACACAGCAAAAGCCAGCCCAATCAAAAACTATTGTGAGTCCTAAAATAAATATTCAATACACAGTAAGCCCCCAGGTGCAATTGTATGTAAAAACCGGCAAGGGGTTTCACAGCAACGATACAAGAGTAGTAGTAGCCAATAATGGAAAAGAGATATTACCTGCCGCATATGGTTCGGATATTGGCATCATACTTAAACCTACAAGCAAGTTACTGATCAATATTGCTGCCTGGTACCTGCATCTTAACCAGGAGTTTGTTTATGTAGGCGATGATGGCAATATAGAACCAAGTGGAAAATCGAGGCGGGAGGGGATTGATGTGATTGCCCGATACCAGTTTTCAAAAAACATTTTTGTCAACATGAACCTGAACTTTACCAAGCCGAGGGCAATCGGTGAAAAGAAAGGAGAAGACTATATTCCGCTGGCACCAACTGCTACCAGTACCGGCGGACTGTTTTATAAGGCCACAAAGGGTTTCAACGGAAGTATTACTTATCGGGATATTAAAAGCAGACCAGCAAATAATGACAATTCTATTGTTGCAAAAGGCTATTTTTTATTGGATGCTTCTCTCAATTATACACAATCAAAATATGAAATTGGTCTTGCCATGGAAAACCTGCTGAATGTGAAATGGAACGAAGCACAGTTTGCCACAACATCAAGATTAAGAAACGAAATAGGAGAAACATCCGAACTGAATTTTACACCTGGTACACCTTTTTTTCTAAGGGTAAAATTTGCAGTATTTTTTTAAGGGGATCATTTTGTTGTAGCATACAACCATGCAGAAATATTAAAAGAATCTATTTCAAAATTCGCCAAAGCTGCATTGTTATAATATAGCTTTTTTGTAACGATCAGATAGGAAAATATTTATTCCTTATCTCCTTTTATTAATTGGATAACCCGGCACAGAAGGGAATTTATTATATCGATTGCAATTACTTTTGCTTAAAATATTTATAATATAATAATTATGGATGATGAGCAATACATGCGGCTGGCATTGCAGCAAGCAAAACAGGCATTTGACGAAGACGAAGTACCAGTGGGCGCCATCGTTGTGCTCAACAACCAGATAATTGGCAAGGGTTACAACCAGGTAGAGAGGCTAACCGACAGTACCGCACATGCAGAAATAATTGCACTAACGGCCGCATTCAATTTCTTGGGTAGTAAATACTTGCCTGAGGCTACTTTGTATGTTACATTGGAACCCTGCCTTATGTGCAGCGGTGCGTTGTACTGGAGTAAAATTAGTCGGGTGGTGTATGGGGCAAATGATGAAAAGAATGGCTACAAAAAAACAACGGGAATCAATTCTCCTTATCATCCTAAAACAACAGTGGTGTGTGGTATTTTAAAAGAAGAATGTGCTTTGCTGATGAAGCAATTTTTTAAGGCCAAAAGATAAAATTAAAACGGTAATTAATCAAGCACTACCAATCTTTTCCTTATTTCGATTTTTCCTTGTATTGTTTTAACAAAATAAATCCCTGCTTGTAATGAAAAAAACATCACCACTTCTTCGTTTCCGTTTACCAGAAGCCGGTCTTCTTTTCTTACAACATTACCTTTATCATTTATAATTTGCAGTTGGGCCATTCCGGCTTTAAAGCCATTTAATTGCAGCACTACTTTGTTTTTAGAAGGATTGGGGTACAACTTAGCAGTTGGCTTTGATTCATCATCTACGTTTATTTTTTTTCCCATTACAGGGTTTGTACTGTCTGTAAGGTGCGGAAAGCCTGTTTGCGCAATACTTAAAGCGACGTTCAATATAAACGCCAGCATTAGAATTATTTTATGCATGGATTGTTTGGGATGGAATGCCGTTGCAGCCATTATCATGCCAATTGTTCTTTAACTATATATTACACGGCATTGAATTTGCAAACTCAACATTAGCACATTAAATTTGTTGTTCATTTATTCATTTAATCAAAACAAAAAACAATTATGGCATTTACATTACCAGCGCTACCATATGCTCACGAAGCATTAGAGCCACATATTGACACAAAAACAATGCAGATACACCATGGTAAACATCACCAGGCTTATGTAGATAACCTGAATAAAGCCATTACTGGAACAGAAAACGAAAACAAAACGATTGAAGAATTAGTAAAGCATGCAGGTAGTATTTCTCCAGCAGTTCGTAACAATGGCGGTGGCCATTGGAACCATAGTTTTTTTTGGGAGAGTTTAGCACCTAATGCAGCAGGTACACCATCAGGTGCTTTAGCCGATGCCATCACCGCAACATTTGGGTCGTTAGATGCATTCAAAGAAAAATTTGCCAATGCAGGCATGACAAGATTCGGCAGCGGCTGGACATGGCTAATTGTAAAAGATGGAAAACTGGAAGTAAGTTCAACGCCTAACCAGGACAACCCCCTAATGGAAATTGCAGATGTAAAAGGCACGCCCATTTTGGGCTGTGATGTTTGGGAACATGCTTATTATCTCCATTATCAAAATCGCCGGGCAGATTATTTAGCTGCATTCTGGAATATCGTAAACTGGGATAAGGTGGCTGAACGATTTGCTGCTTCCAAATAATTAGAATACGTTTTATTTAACCAGGCTGCAACTAATACTGCAGCCTTTTTTTATGTTTTTTATTATCTTATTGTTAAGATTTTAAAAATAGGTATTACTTAATGCAAGGCAAATTTGCTTTAAACCACTTTGTGTACCAGCAACATCCGAAGAACACCCTGTGATAAGTAAAATTTTTAAATAACAATACCCTCTTTAGGGTATTGTTTGATATGTTGACTGCCTTTATATTTACATCGGTTTTTCATAGGATATTGGATTTTAAAACGGGGCTGGATTTTTATCCTGGCCCTTTTTATTTTAACAAGATCTAATCTTTTAATTCGTTTTAATAATTCACCCCATTTTAAGTGAGAAAAAATGATTCTACCATCTCCAGGTTGAAGCATGCAATTAAAAACTCCATGAATAAAAAGAAGATGAATGCTACCTCTTATAATGATTAATAAGCCGGCTCCAAAAAATTAAAAGAAAATAATTTAAAAAGAAACTTTTTGCGGTAGTGGGAGCAAAGGGTTATGATTGGCGATGAATATAGTATGCAACCGAATCAGTTATTCTAAAGAAATGAATTGTTTTTTCTATCACCTGTTCCATAGCCTCCGGAAGGTAATTTACTATCCATGGATGGCGCCTGTCAAATACATGATTACTCTCAACAATAAATAATTCTGCAAGGGGTTGCCATTCTTTTAGCACATAAGCAACGTCTACAGGTACAGAAAGATCATAACTGCCATGGCAAATTAACAGCGGGATATATAGTTTTTGGACAGCCTTCTTTATATCGAGTCTTTTTTCGTGTTGCTGGTAATCAAGAAACAACTGGTAGTACAAAGGCATTTGTTGATAGGTTCGGGTGTTGGTATAATATTGCACCCCTGTTTGCTCCCATTCAAGCATTTTGTCGGGTGGCCAGTTACCCCAGGGTGTTTTACATTCATTAATACCGGCCCATGTCACCAGCTTTTTTATCCTGGCATCTTCAGCTGCAAATAATGTGGAAATACCACCTCCCATACTGTGGCCAATCAAATAAATACGGCTTGTATCCATTGCCGCTTCGTGAAGGTTATTTTTATCACACACCCAGTTGGTTACAGTAAGCAGGTCTTCCAGTTCTTTGGTAAAATTGTTTTTTCCAAAAGCATCTAAATCATCAAACTGTTCCGGTTTTTCCGGCGTAGTTCCATTATAAGAAAAATTAAATTTCACAAATACAAAGCCGGCCTGCGCAAACTTAGTTGCGAATAAATCTGCATTGCCCCAATCTTTAAACCCATTAAACCCGTGTGCGTAAATAATTACCGGAAGTCGTTCAGCATTGGTATTTACAAATACATCGCAGGTAATGGGTAATTGATTTGGCCCGGGTATGATAATGTTTTTGTAAACTTTCATAAATAACTGTGCTGCTAAAGTAAACAATCATCGTATAAAAACTAAAACATAGATATTGAAATTAATTGGTAGTTTGTTTTGCTACCCCGCCGCTTACCTACTTATTGATGGTTTTTACAAAAAAAACCGCAAAACAAGGTTTGCGGCTCAATACAATCATTGGTTAATTTATCCATTATTCTCCGGCCTCATCATTGGGAAGAATAGTACATCCTGTATTGAATGTTGATTGGTGAGCAACATGGCTATTCTATCAATACCAAAGCCGATGCCGGCAGTTGGTGGCATACCATATTCCAAAGCTCTTAAAAAATCATAATCTATAAACATCGCCTCATCATCGCCTCGTTCCATCAGTTTTGTTTGCTCTTCAAAACGTTCCCTTTGTTCTAATGGATCATTCAGCTCACTGTAGGCATTGGCAATTTCTTTGCCATTGCACATCAGCTCAAAACGCTCCACCAAACCGGGTTTGCTGCGGTGCTTTTTTGTAAGCGGACTCATCTCCACGGGGTAGTCGGTAATAAAAGTTGGTTGTATATAATTGCCTTCACATTTGCTGCCGAATATTTCATC
>JANYCA010000192.1 GCA_025360525.1 Chitinophagaceae bacterium
ATTAAAAACTAAAGTAGCACTGCCATCACTTTTTCCAAAATGAGTAGGGGTCAACTTTTTAAATAAAAAAATAATACAGCAAAACCAATACTTTCAGACGATAAAAATTAGATTTCCAATTTTAGTCGGTTGATAGTGATATTTTATAAAAAAAAGAGGCTATTCATATCGTTTGAGTTAGCTTCTTTTAATTTATTTTAAAAGGAAAACAAAGGTTTCAAGTAAAAATGTTTTTTGTTGTTAAAATAAAAATATTGAAAAGAATAGGGGAGGGGGTTGTATTTCAGGGTGAACGAAGTAATAAAAAATGAACGACGTAACAGGTAATCAAATAATTTGTAAAACGCAAAGGTTTTTCTTTTTATCTGAGTTATACATTCAATAAAGAATAGATGCACATCAAAATCCAGCGTTAATTGGTTCAGGATTTTGGTTGTGTGATAAGGGCAAATAGTTAATCAACAAAAGACTCGCTGTCCCTTATCCGTCTGCTGGTATTACTTCAATAAAAAAGTATCATTTAGTATTTCCTTTACAGGCCGTTTAATGATAAAAAGGCTTGTTACACTTTTATTTGAGAGCAGTGCGGCATTGAACTAAGCAACCCAAATAATTCATTAAAGTAATTAAAATTCCCGTTCGGGTAGTTGCACAAAAAAAGCCCCCATTTAAGCGGGGGCTTTTTACTACTGTTATACTTTTAAAATATTATTGCTTTACAATGGTACTTACAGTAACACCATTTACTTTAATCATATAACTACCAGGAGCCAGTTTTGAAGGCAGGTTTAGCTGGTAAATATTGGATCCTTTGGCAGCCATAAAGCTGTTGTTTAATACGCGGCGTCCATTTAAGTCAATCAACTCGATGGTTTTTCTGCCACCGAAAGCATCTTTAAATTGAATGGTTGTTTGTTCTTTTGCCGGGTTTGGATACACGCTGTTATCGCTAATGCCAATGCTGAAAAGTTGTTTCCTTGCTGCAGCAGCAGGGTCGGTATGGGCAATACGGCCGGCAGCAGAAATTCCACCTCCAACGCCAACAGCATCCCAGGCATTTTTTGTTTGTACCGCTTCATTACTACCAATCCCGTAAAGATCTTCAGCAGATTTAATGGAGTAAGTTCTAGTGTTGGCGTAATTAGAAGAAGGCACCAGGTAAGTGGTTAGGGTTCTGTATGCAATAGCCTGTGCTTTGTTGATGCCTATGCCACTTACATTGTAAACAAAACCATTATCATTAGTGCCCCCGGCGCCGGTCGTAAGCAGATAATACCAAAAATTGAGTACACTACTATTGGTGTGCACGCCGCCGTTATCCGAAGTGCCGGCGTACCAGTAGGTACCTTTATAAGTATCAGGATCCGAAAAGGCATTGGGATTACTCATAGACCGGATAACATAAAAATCTGCACCAATTAACCAGTCATGCTGAGCAGCAGCAGGCCTACCAAACCATTCGATGGATGTGCCAAATACATCGCTAAAACCCTCATTTAAAGCTCCGGATTCGTTACTGTAAGTAAGGTTGGCTGTAAACGAAGTGAGGCCATGCGTAATTTCGTGACCGCAAACATCAATGGCAGTTAGTGGTTTAAAGTTGTCGGTGGAATTTCCGTCTCCGTAAGTCATCCTGCTGCCATCCCAAAAAGCGTTAAAATAGTTTCTGCTGTAATGCACATAACTTTTAATGGCAAAGCCGGCATTGTCAATGCTGTTTCTATTGAAATTCTGCTTATAAAAATCGTATGTTTTTTCTGCTCCCCAATGTGCATCGGTTGCATATTGATCGAGGTTGCTGTTAACATTATTCCAATTATTATCAGCGTCAGTAAAATCAACCGCACGACTATAGGAAGTACCTTTTTTTAAATTATAGGTCTGTATACCAAGGCCACGGCCTGTTTCCCTTAAACGGTAACTCCCACTTTGTAATTCTGTAGAAATGGTTTGTGTACCGCTGTACCCTGTAACGGCAGTGCCCGCTACATCCACATCATGTATCAGATCGGTTGATGCCAGAATGCTGCCATTGGCGGCATCTACATAAACCAGTTTTCGGCTAACGGGCGTTTGGGCATAAATATCAAATTTGTATGCCAGCTTAGGTTGTGCTTTTTCATTTTCGGCGGCAACATTATAATATACCATCGTAGCTTTAGGAAAAAAGCTTGCGTCGGCTTTACCCGATTCTATTTTTATAAATGCTTCCTCTTCTGTGTCCTGCCATTTGTAAGAATTTGCCCCTACAAAACGCAGCGCACCTGCTAATGCATTGCTTTCGGTAATGCCCGTTCTAATGCCGAGTTTATTACCGGTGTTATTCATCCAATGACCGTTTTGCGCTACCACCCGGCCATTTTTTACGTGGCTGATATACACACTGTTTTCTACCGGAATATTGTTGATTAACTGTTGAAGTCGATAGTGTGTGGTTCCATTTAAATCAGTTTCTTTCCCTATAACGGCCGCATCGGAAAAACTAATTTGGTTTTTATCAGATAAAATTATCGCCTTATTATTAAACACCGGTGCTGCCCTTGAGGCAAATTCAATGAATTCCGGATGTTCTCCCACCGATCCTTTTATTACCCTGGAGGCTATCTGGGCGGATACCTGAAACGACATAAAGGCAAGTATGCCTGCATAAATAAATTTCTTTTGCATAAATGGAAGTTTGATGAAGAATAAATTTAATAAGAAATTACAAGGTTTCAAAATAATCGTATTTAAGGCAGTATTTGAACATGGACTTTTAAAGAGCCACAGTACCAGCATTAAAAAAAACAGTTACATTTTTGTAGACCCTGGCGTAAACTTTACCACTGTATTATTAACGGGAGTTACTGTTTTTAAATAAGCAAAAATTGCTTTAAGGTCTTCAACTTTCATTTTACCATACATAGTCCATGGCATGATAGAATTAAACTCACCTGGCTGCAATTTTTTGGCTAATGTTAAAGAATCGGAACGGGAATGGAAGAGGGCTAAAAATGCTTCTTCGGTCCATGCGCCTGTGCCGGTTGTTTTATCCGGCGTTATATTACCCGAGCGTACGATGCTTCCATCCGGGAATGGAAATTCTCTTCCTCCGCCAAATTCAGTGCCTGCCACAAGGCTACCTTTTTCGAATTTGGTATGACATTCCATACATACCGCTGCATTTGTCAGATATTTTCCATAATTCACTTGGTCTGTTTCGGGAGGTAGTTGGGTAAACGAAGCTTTAGCAGGAATGGTGTTGATGATAATGTTCATCGGAAAATCAGGGGATGAAGCTGGCACTTCGTTTTTTACAGGTTGTAAAGTGCGTATGTAGGCGACTATACTGTAAATATCTTCTTCAGCCATACGTCCGTAATAATGATAAGGCATTACAGGAAAAAGGGCTTTTCCTTCTTTGGTTACACCAGTAGTGATCACCCTTACAAGTTCTCCATCTGTGTACCGGCTAATACCTGCCGGGGTTATGTTTTTAGAATAAAATGCACCAGGGAATCCAAACCTTTGATCAAATAATTCGCCACCCATTCCTAAAGTGCCTTCTTTTGGCGGGCCCGAGAATCGTGACCAGTCTCTTGTGGAATGGCAGTCCATACATATGGTAACATGGTTGGCCAGGTATTGGCCCCTTGCAACCCTTGCGGCCGTTTTGTTAATGCTAACAGTGGGGGCTGCACCTACATTGGGTAAAGCCAGTTTTACATAACCCACAATACCAATAATAATAAGCAGCAAAACAATGAGTATCATGCTGATGTTTTTAATCATTTTTTTCATTTTAAGGTGGTTGGTTTTAAATAAAACGTAATGTAATATTTTTTTTAAAAGTTTGCAAATAAAATGAAAGTGCGTTTGAACCACTGTTGCACGGACCGTTCTAAAGAAATATTTTATCTTTTTAGTTCTGCTGAAACTAGAACGCCCATTAATTGGAGCATTTGATGGTGTTAGAGAAATTTAGTGATGTCCAAAAGGGTAAGAGAAAGAATTTTGAAAGTAGAGCAAGTGAGCATACAAAAGGAAAGAACCTTTTTTTAGTTAACCATATAGGCTGGTTTACAATTGTACCTGCTTTTAAAGATAAATTAAAACATAAATTTTTTATAAGCATTGTTTTGGTAAGAGTTTCATTGTAATTTTACAACATGCCTTTAAATGAATAATTCTATTAAATATATTACTCCTCTGGTTTTTATCTTCCTTTTTATACTTTATGGGATGATGAGTTTATGTCTCACACTTTCAGCCAAAATGGTTAAAATTGCTGATATAGAAATATTGCTTTTTCCTGAAACAACTGAGTCTGAAAAAAATGCTGAAGGAGAAAATGAAACGATGGCAAAGGAGCTTTTTTTTAGCAACCATAATGATTACAACCTGCAAAAAACTTACTATACCAAAACAAAAAAAAGTATTGACGATAATAACTTTGCCCGAAAACAAGATTTTGTTTTTTCAGTGCTAATTCCTCCCCCCAAAATAGTGTAGAATTTCAATTTATTCCAGGCTGACGCAGCATTCTTTTAGCTGGAATATATAATAACTAACTCACACAATTTAAAACAGCAAATTATGTATACAATATACACCCACCCTAAAAAGATGTGCCTGTTATTTGCAGGATTAATATTTTCTGGAATTGCATTTTCACAAACAGTAACAGACAACGAACTTAAAAAGAATATAACCCCCATTAATGAGCCGTTACAAAAACTGGCGCAGCTTAATCCAAAAACATTTGAGTATAACACAGAAAAATACAGGCATCTTAAACTAACGGGTGGAGTAAAGTATGGTTTTATTGCGGAAGAGCTGGAGCAGATTTTTCCAGACCTTGTACAGCGCAGGAACATTTCTTACATGTTTGGAAAAAATACTTATAGGGATACACAAATTAAATCGGTTGATGAAGCTAGTTTAATACCGGTATTGGTAGCCGCTATTCAACAACAGCAACAACAAATAGAAAAATTAACGGAAGAAGTTGAAACGCTGAAAAATAAACAAAAATCGGCATCCAGATAGTACAATATTATAGTAACAAACAAGGAACTATTGGATGGCTCCTTTTTTAATTTGGGGCATGCAAAACTGTTCCTTTTCTTTTTACATTGCAGGATGTTTGGTAGTGAAAAAACCACCGCCTCCCTTTTTACATATTACTAGCTTTAAGAAATGGGCTTATGGTTTTTATTGCTTTTTCTCCTCCCGGGTTTTGCAACAAAAGTTTTTATTTGTTAGTACTAATTTCAAAATCCCCGTTAAACGTATTAGTATTGGCTTAAACAATGTTAAGTCCATTCCCAGGCAAACCATCCGTCGTTTATTTCTTTGTTATTGACTTATATTTTTTTTCGGCTATCATTTTAAACAGGTAAAAGGGTACTCATCCAATAAATTTACTAGTTTTTGGCCTGGACGCATGCTATAAAAAAAACTACTATCTTGGTCTTTCATCTTTCAAAAATCTTTATGCGGCAATTATTAGTAACAATTACATTTTTATCTGTTGTGTTTATTACCCGGGCACAAACAAATCTGGCCGGCAACTATTCTGTAAGTGGTTTCTTATATCATCCATCGGCGTCAAGATACGCTATTGTGTTAGACCCTATTTTCTTTTTTTTCTTGATAAAAAAAAGAAACAAAAAAAATCAAGGCTCCGAATAAAAAGGCTGAAATTTTAAATGTAAGCCTAAAATCAAGGAACTCGCCGCCAGGGTAAAATACTTTAAAATTTATGCTGGCTCAAACAGCCTTGATTTTTTAACGGCTTACATTTAAAATTTCTAGCACTTTTTATTCGAGGACACACTAGCCTTAATTTGCGAACTAAATGCCTTATTCTATAAAAAAAACGATGAAAAATAACCTGGTTATCGCCGCAGCTGCCGTTGGCTTAGTTGCACTCGTTGCCTGCTTATTTAAAAGAAAAAATTAAAAGATAGGTATTCCTATACCGGTATAGAAGAGTGGTACGCATTACATTACCAATGTTTTTTTAAACGCAAAAAAGCGAATGAGTGACAGGTAATTCTACAGGCGGTTTAAAATAAAATAGAGCAATAGGCCAAAGACTAAAGCATTCAGGCATTAAAAAATGCAGGCTGTAAACGTTTGTCTAAAACGAATGTTTAAGTTTGAATGCAAAGCCTGTTAGGTGGCATCCGTTAGAATAAATTAATTCGGTAATGTGGCCAAAAAAGGTTGTAGCATACAAAAGGCGCAGGTTTGTAAACCGGCGCCTTTTGTATAAAATTAAATTAATAGAGCTAGCTAAAAGTCCATTCGGGGCGAATAAAATGGCAGGTGTAGCCATAAGGATTTTTTTGCAGGTAAGCCTGGTGTTCTTCTTCTGCATTCCAAAAATCAGTAGCGGGTACTACTTCGGTAACAACGGTACCCGGCCATTTACCGGAGGCATTCATTTCACTGATCAATGTTTTGGCTGCTGACTGCTGCCCGTCATTCAAATAAAAAATGGCGGAACGATAAGACAAGCCACGATCGTTACCCTGCCTGTTAAGTGTGGTAGGATCGTGTATTTGAAAAAAGAACTCCAGCAAAATACGGTAAGATAATATAGACGAATCAAATTGTATTTCGATGCCTTCTGCGTGCGTGCCATGGTTGCGATAGGTTGCATTGGGCACATCCCCGCCAGTGTAGCCTACAACAGTTGAATGAATGCCGGGTAATTGGCGAATTAGTTCTTCTACTCCCCAAAAACAGCCTCCTGCTAAAATTGCTTTTTCCATAGTAAAATCTTTAGTTTGAGGCAAAGTTAGTTATTGATTAATAAAAGCCATTGGGCAAGTTAGGGTAGGGGTATAAAGGTTAAAGAACCATCCCTCAACTTCTATTAAAAATATGCTCAATTTGGTGTTGCTGACTATAGCAGATATATTTGAGTTGCCGGAGATGGCAGGCAAATTTAGCCCTGCATTAGACCATAACAGTTGTAGGTAAACTTAAAAAAATACGTAAATGATTTTTTTTTTTAATAATTGTACTTGCTGTAATAATAGTTGTTTCCTGTAATTATAATCGCAAAAATAAAGAGGAACATTTTTTAAATCAAAATGGAACATTTTTAATGCACTTAAAAAAGTGTTATAAATCAAATTTAATTAACCTTTAAACGCTCTAATAGCAGTAATCCTCAATACCATTACTTACCATATATTTGCAATGCGAACGAATACACATACACACAGTTTCGGCTTATTCCACTTTAGATACGCCGGGGCGGCAGTGATGCCAGTATGTGTGTTCGTTCGCAAAACAATACCTTACAGCCCCGGTTATTTTTAAATCGCATAATTAGCCGTCAGCGTCTCAAATTTACGCTTCATATAGCCTCCTTTAGCATTTACACTAACCCCACTCTCAAATACCCGTGTGTGCCAGCCGTTGGCCTTGGTGTAACGTTTAAGCAATTCTGATGGGTAGCTCGATAACATAAACTTTCCTTTTATCTTGCCCAGCAATATCAACAGGTTTTCAAAATCCTGTTCAGTATAGCCCAGGTAATGGCCACAATCGCTATTAAAGTAAGGAGGATCGATGTAATGGAACGTCTCAACCGTGTCCCTGCTGCCAATTATATACAAAGCATCGGCGCACTCCACCTGCACATTCTGCAATCGTTGGGCGTACTCTTCGGTAAACTGATTGCGCTTGTTGGTGATTTTCTTTGTGGTAGTATTATCCGTCTTATCATAACCGAAGGTACCATCCAGCATGGCACTAAAGCTTTGGGTGCTTAACACCCAAATTGCCCACGCCCTTTTTATTTCATTGAATAAATGTGGAAACTCATAAACGCATTGCGCATCCCTGTGCAGCGTTCTGCTATGCAGTGTTACAACCACCATCTTTTGTAATTCTACAAATCTATTTTGAAGGATGTTATAAAAGTTAATCAACTCTTTGTTGGTGTCGTTTATAACCTCTATATGGCTTGCTGGCTTACTAAAAAAGATTGCACCTCCACCAACAAACGGCTCACAATACATTTTGTGAGGTGCAATTAATGGAAGGATTGTACTTACTAACTTTTGCTTTCCACCGTAATAACTTATCGGCGTTTTTAATACTGATTTTTTCATTTATCATTTTTTAAAGTGAGTGCTTATTCCACTTTATAAAATGAGGCCCGGGTATATACCCAGGCCGTTTTACCAAAACTAACTGCAATCCTGCGTTAACTATTGTTTAATAACTCTTCCATAAAAGATTGTATTGCTTCTGAAAATAACAGGTGGTGAAGCTTCCACGCTTCCATTTAATATCAACACCCTGCTTTGCCATGCAGGTATGGTAACCGAATTATTGTAAATAGTTCCCTTTGGATCCTTGCTAAACCCTGTAAATGTTACTACCCTGGGCGTGTTGCTTGCATTGTATTCTAATATACCTGTGTTAGCTACATTGGTTGAATGTGTTTCATGTCCAATAGTGCCTGTTAAATAACTAAATGGTAAATTTTGTTCAACGTACCCGGTGCCATTGTAAAGAGTGGTAACGGTTTTTAAAGACGTATCTATCCCTGCACGTAACGAATAATAATTGCTGTCAACTATACCAAAGTTTTGTAAGCTGGCTAAAGTTGTAATGTTAGGTATATCTCTTGCAAGGTTTCTATATTGGAAACGGTACGGATAAAAAATGTTTTTTGTTACCCTCATGCCTGTTATGGTTTGCCCA
>JANYCA010000194.1 GCA_025360525.1 Chitinophagaceae bacterium
TTTTTAATAAAATTTTTTTCAAAATTACCTTTCACTATATATAAGTCCATTAGCATAAAAGTGACTGCAAATCCAGATAATGGCTTAATATCAATTATTTTCAAATCAACTTTTTAAAAAGTTGTTTTAAACCGTGTTTTGAATACCTGATAAAATCTCTTGGTTCCCCCAAAAAATTATCGGGATTGTTTCACAGGGTGGCCTGCTCATAAATAGACTTAAATTATCATGATATCGAATGTTTAAACAATAATATTTTACATAATAATATTCTGTGCTCCGTAATAGCTTATTAGAGGGTTGAAAAATTGCGGAATTTAAATTTTAAAGATGTCAATATTTTTCTCCGAATAAGGAAAATGACAAACATAAAAGGAGATATGTTATACAGCTTAGCATGAGTACTGTATGGCCATAAAACTCCTGACAGGGAAAGCGTACCCAAACCGTTTTCGAAAAGTTTCTTTCTGACAAAAAATAACTTTGCAAAGTTGGATATTTTTGTACTTGAATCAACAGCCAACAAAGTAAACTTTGCTATTGGTTGATTCATATAAACCTGCTGCTCTTTGCTTAAAGCAGGATTTTGCGAAAAAATTTTAAGGTTAATGGCTGCTTTAATAAATCCATTGACAGATCTTTTGGTGTAAAATAAATTTGAATTAGTAGCAGAACCACTGCGGGTGGTACGTAAATAAAAAGAGTTTCCTTCAAAAATACATCGCTCTGCCATACATAAGATTCTAGCAATAAATTCACCGTCTTCCAGGTAAGGTATTTCCGATACGTATCTTAGGCCGGCACCGTTAATAAAATCTCTTTTAAATAAAATAGCAACGGTTCTATCAGGATCAACAGTAATATTTATTCTCGAATGATAATAAGCTTGTATACCCGTATAAAAATTATTTTTAAATGATGAAAAATTAATGTCCATTTTAACTGAATTATCAGCATCTAAAAATTTATATCCCAAAAACACAACTTGCGCCCTTGTGTCGTTTGCTGCCTTTAACACCCTTGAAAAACTGTTTGGCTCTACATAGTCGTCAGGATCTATAAACAATAAGTACTTGCCAGTAGCTCTATCCATACCAACATTTCTGGCCATGGATACTCCTTTGTTTTTTTGCTCTATAAAAACAATATTGCTATATCGCTCCATTAATTCCAGTACAACTTGACGGCTATTGTCTGGCGACCCATCATTAATAATAATGATTTCGTAGGTCTCTTTAGCGATATCCTGATCCTGAAGGCTGGTAATACATTTTTCAATGTATGCTTCTACATTATATACAGGAATAATAATACTTAACTGCATATTCACTCCAAACAGTTTTTAATATGCATAGTAAATGGGCTTAAAGTTTCTTAGTAAAAATATTCTTTTTTAAAAAAATCTTATGGGGCAATAATAGTGGCAATAATAATTTCAATCTGTTCTTTGGTTAACTCATAATACAACGGAAGCCTCACGAGGCAGTCAGTATATCTGTCTGATTCAGGCAGTTCGGGGCCCTCATATTGATCCATGTAAAACGGACTTTTGTGTAAGCTCAGGTAATGGAATACCGAAAGAATACCTTGTTGCTTTAGGCGGTTAATTAAGTCCGTCCTTTGCTGCAGACCATTGCACACCAGATAAAACATATGCCCATTGTTGCTGGCATATTCAGGTATAAAAGGCAGGTGAACTTTATTTGCGGCTGCCCAGTGTTTTAATCCATTGTGATATTGCTGCCAAATTTGAATTCTCTTCTGTTGAATGTCCGTAATGTTCTCTAGCTGTGCCCATAAATAAGCAGCAATAATTTCTGAAGGAAGAAAGGAAGAACCAATATCTACCCATCCGTATTTGTTTACCGCACCTCTGAAGAATTCTGCCCTGTTGGTTCCCTTTTCCCAAATAATTTCTGCCCGTTTAATGAAGCGTTCATCATTAATGGCCAGCAATCCTCCTTCGCCAGAATTAATATTCTTGGTTTCATGAAAAGAAAAGGCGGCCATGTGGCCGATGCTTCCCAAAGGTTTTCCTTTATAAAAAGATTCAATGGCCTGTGCTGCATCTTCTATCACCAGCAGGTTATATTTATCGGCCAGCGCCATTATTTTATCCATATCACAAGCAACACCTGCATAGTGCACCGGTACAATTACTTTGGTCTTTAGTGTAATCAATGTTTCAAGGGAATCCTCATCCACTCCGGGATGAAAAGCACCACTATCAGCAAATATTATTTTAGCACCCTGCCTTACAAAAGCCAGTGCTGTAGAAACAAAAGTATAAGAGGGCATGATGACTTCATCCCCGGGTTCAATATTGGCCAGCAAGGCACACATTTCCAGCGCATCTGTACAGGAGGTGGTTAGCAACGCCTTTTTAAAACCATATTGGTCTTGAAAGAACTGCTGGCATTTTTGTGTAAACAATCCGTTGCCCGAAATTTTACCAGAGTACACCGCCTGGTAGATATAATGCATTTCCTTGCCGGTGAGGTAGGGTTTGTTAAATGGAATTGGGTTATTCATTTTTAAAAATCTATTTCAGAAATATTAGCAAATTATTTTGTCCATAAGTGATAAAAATATTCCATCCTAGTAACCTTATAACCACTGGTTTCGTATAATTTACAGGCGGGCAAATTATCCCCCTGGGTAACCACTTGTATTTGATTG
>JANYCA010000196.1 GCA_025360525.1 Chitinophagaceae bacterium
ATTTAAATCGGTAACACCAGTACAAGGAACAGCAATACTAAGGATTTTTGATGGCAAGACTGCAATAAGCAATGCAATATTGAATGTGGTGTTTTCATCATCCAAAGGCGACTTACATGTGAAAGTAATCAGGTCTGCTACTTATGTAAAGCAACTGGGCAAATGGTACATCGTATTTGGGCAAGGTACGCAGGTGAAGACGGAGGCTGAGTTGGAAGAATCTATGAAAAAATCGCTACAAAAAAATTAAGATAACGACACAATTCAGTCTGTAGCAAATGCAAAAAAGTGATAAAAAAATACACATGATTTCCTTTATCCCAATTAGTAAATTTTAAAACTTCTGTAATGACAAACATCAATATTCAATACAAAAAAAACAGGTACAGCTTTAAGGAAAAAATGCTTTGTTTTATCGCTGGCCTCTCTTGCATCTGCATGCTGGTATATGCCGGTATCCTTTTATATCCTTTAGCAGCCAAAGTATTAGAATACCTGAATGGTGGTATTGGATTTATAAACAATGCAGTAAGAGGTTGTTACCGGTAAGTTACTATGCATTATGACGCCTCACCCGCAGTAGGATAACGCAATGCGATAAAAAATAATTCTATACAATTAAATAAAAGAAAATGAAAGAACAATGCAACTTCAAAATAATTTTTGTTACTGCTATCATGCTGTTTTTTATAGCAAACATTGTAGTGGCGCAAGTGCCACCACAAGGGAAATATAACACTACCAATTATCCTGAAGACAGGAAAGCGATTGACATTCTTAGTAGCAAAATGGATACCTCGCAGTTTTTGAATGATGATATGATAGCCGTGGGCCCGGAAGGAAAAGTATCTTATGGTTTTGAACAATGGAGGCAGGGCTTTGCAGAAAAAGGAGCTACTTTTAAATCTATAACACCAAGACCCGGCACATCTATTTTAAGGGTTTACAATGGCGATGCTGCTGTAAAAAATATGATACTGGATGTGGTATTTACTACTCCCGGCGGGGATATGTCTATTACTGTTATCAGAACCGAAACCTACATCAAACAAAACGGCAAATGGTATTTTGTTGCCGGCCAGGGAACCAAACTGGCAACCAAAGAAGAGCTGGAAGTGATAGGCAAAAAACTATAAAGAAAGATCAACGCTTTCTATCTCTGGCAGAAACTACTTTAACAGTTAAACAACTTCTGAGTAAAAAATTTGCTTCTTTTTTTTGTTAAAATTATAACAATGAATACTACCACATCCTTAATTACAAGCCGTCATCAGCAGCTTTATTCTTTATTGATTTACCTGCTTATTTGTATAGTTTATGCTGCTTTGCTTTTTTATGCGGCTAATTTAATTACTGCGGGTGCAGAAAAAATACAGGGCTATTTTGATGGCTTGATTACTACTGCAAACGATCAGTTAAATTACTGTTTCAGGAAATAATTTGTAAGAAGAAACTATTTACCTAACCAAAGCATTTGCATCAACTCTGTTGAGCATTTGTGTTTTTTATTGGTTGATACATTCACAACAGATTTTCCTGTTGTGCCCTATAGGTACACTTTTTAATGCACAGCAGCTTATCTACTCAACATGTTATTTATTGAATATTTCTATAGTTTTTTGTAATAATTTTTATCCGGTTTAAGAATAATATACTTCTATAGGAATAGGAATATTTCTACAATATGTATTCAAAACTTGCGTTTCCATTGTACATATCCTAAAATCCCATGTCCAAATCCTATGTTTAAGAAATCCTTTCTTGCCCCAGAAGTATTATTTACCAATATAATTATTAAAAAATTTCACGCTTTCAATTTGAATACAATTATTGCAGTATTTATTTTTACTACCACGTACCAGTCAGCATTATTGGCTCAAACTGTGCCATCACTTGGTGCAGCTAAAAGTTTTGCAGCCTTAGCGGGCACAACCATTACAGCCACTCCCGCCACTGTAGTCTATGGTAACGTTGGCGTTAGTCCCGGAAGTTCAGTAACGGGATTTCCACCAGCCTTAGTAGAGAATGGCGCAATATATACGGGTGTTGCCTCACTCGCTGGCGCAGCCAAAAACAGTGCCCTCGATGCCTACAATAATCTTAAAGGTCAGATCTGTCCTCTTGGAAACGACTTGACCGGTTTGGTTCTCGGAGAAACAGCAGGAGCAATAACCCTTAATCCAGGCGTATATCATTTTAGCTCCTCCGCTCAGTTAAACTCAACACTTTTACTGAACGATGGAGGCGATACAAATGCAATATTTATATTTCAAATTGGTTCTACACTCACAACCGCTAGCAGCTCCAGAGTAATCATGAGCAGTGGTGGCAGGGGTGGTAATGTCTATTGGCAAATTGGTAGTTCTGCTACAATTGGTACATACACTCAATTTAAAGGAAATATTATTGCAAACACCAGTATAACATTTACTACCGGTGCTGGCACAACTGGAAGAACTTTTGCTTTAAGCGGTGCTGTTACTATTGATGCTTGCGAGATAGATGCATTGCCATATAGAACATGGACAGGGGCTGCAGGAACTGCTGATTGGTTTACACCAGCAAACTGGCTTGGAGGTGTACCTGATGAAAACCATGGCACATTGATACCAGCTGCCCTGCTTTTAGGCAGAGTTTATCCTATCATAAATACGGGTGTTGCCAAGGTTGAAAAGTTAGTATTAAAAAATGGAGCGTCAGTAACTATTGCAAACTCTAGGTTGCAAATAAAAGATATAATTATTAATAATGGAATTATAAATGCCAGCAAGGGTACCATTGAAATGAACGGACTTGTTACACAAACAATATTTGCAAATACTTTTGAAAACAACAATGTCCTTAATTTAGTTATAAGCAGTAACGTTATACTTGAAGGACAATTTAATATTCTTAATTCCCTTTCATTTGGCACCAGTAATAATACTCTTTTCACCGGCGGGCAGCTAATCTTAAAATCAACAGCTATACGTACCGCTATGTTATCCGATATTACCAATAATGGAAAAGATAGCGGCAACAACATTTCAGGAAATATAATAATCGAAAGGCATATAGCTGCAAAAAGGGCATGGCGTTTACTTTCGGCCCCTATATCTACCATTAATGCGCCTTCAATTAATCAGGCATGGCAGGAAGGTGAAACTTCTGGAGACCCAAATGCTGGTTACGGTACCCAAATTACCGGCGGTTCTACCGCTAATGGATTTGACCAGGGAATCAATAGTAATGCAGGCATCCGGTATTATAACAGTACCGTTAATTCATTGGTAGGCTTGCCCCTTTCCCCTGGTACTAATATACCTATTACTAGTTATCCGGGTTACTTTTTATTTATCCGGGGAAATAGAAGTACTAACCTGGTAAATGGTGTTTCTGCAACAACTACCCCTACCACACTAAGGATAAAAGGCAATGTAAATACCGGAAATTTTGCTGCAAATATAAATGCACTTAATACCACACTTATAGGAAACCCATATCCTTCACCTATAGATTTTCATACGATCACTAAAAATAATGTAAATGATAAGTTTTATTTATGGGATCCACAAATGGCCGGTAGTACTGGAGTGGGCGGTTATGTAACAATGATTTGGAACAGCTCTTCCAAAACCTACGATGCTACCACTTCTACAAGTTTAGTTAGCAGGTACATCCCTAGCGGAGAAGCTTTTTTTGTAGAATCGTTGGATGGCATTAATCCAGGTAGTCTCACCTTTAAAGAAACAGATAAAAACAATGCCGGAAGTGATCAGTTATTCAGACCTGTTTATGGCAATGAAAAAATAAGGATCGATTTATTTGCTGTGAAAGCAGATGGTACAGCATCTTTTTCTGATGGCGTGCTTACTACTTATGATAACAATAATGCGAATGCGGTAGATAAAAATGATGCAAAAAAATTAATTAATATTGGAGAAAATATCTGTATTGGCAGGGAAGATAAAAATTTAGCCATAGAGAGAAGGCAAACCATCGATGGAAATGATACCACCTTTTTAAATGTATATAAGCTAAAGCAGCAGAATTATAAATTGCAGATAACAACCGAATCGATGATCAACAGTAGCTTGTATGCTGTACTTAAAGATAATTTTTGGGGTGCTGCAAATAATACGGTATTAAATATGGGAGGGGTAACAGATATTGTTTTTAATGTTACCGCAGATCCGGCTTCTTATGCCGTTAATCGTTTTAGTATTGTATTTGCAAAGCAGGCGATATTGCCGGTCACTTTTTTATCCGTAAAAGCTTATCGGCTGCAAAAAAATATATCCGTAGAATGGAAAACAGCCAATGATTTAAATAATAAGGAATACGAAGTTCAGCATTCATCTAACGGTATCAATTTTACAAAGGCAGCAACCATAAAAACAATGGTAAATAACGGCGGCAATGCAGCTTACAGTTGGTTAGATGTAAATGCTGCCCCAGGCATACATTACTATAGAATAAAATTAAGCAGTTTTAAAGAAAAAGGCAATTACAGCGCTATTATGAAAGTGGATATTAGCAGTATTAATGCCGAACAAAACATTGTGGTTTATGGTAATAGTATAAAGGATAATAATTTAACCTTACAAATAAACCATTTAGAAAAAGGCATTTATAGTCTTCGGCTATCCAGTATGGATGGCCAGTTAATAAAGAGTTTTTCAGTGAACCATGCTGGCGGCAGTGTAGCGCAAACTTTTACTATCAATCAATATGTAGCAACGGGTAAATACCAGTTACAATTATCGGGTAAATCTGTAAATCTTACCACCTGGTTAATAAAAGAATAATACTTTTTTTGCCAGATAAATATGGGAATGGAACCCGTATTGATTAGGTATTGGATAATTTATCTTCAAAATTTAGCCATCGAAAAACAAAATATAAAGCTGGTGCTTTTTACTAAGCACCAGCTTTTATTATTAATTAAACTTCAGTGTTCAAACATAAAACTATTAGTCTGCAGATGCAGCCCTTTTAAATAAAAAGTATTATCCCCCCAAACGAATTATAAAAATTAAGCCTGTTGATTTTTAACAATATCCACCATAAAGCTTCAATCTTACAATAAAATCTATTTAAGTAAACACAAAATACCTACACTACTTTGTTTTCCCCGCTAGCTTAAATGCCTGATCAGCTGCAGGCCTTACCATTTAAGTTTTGTTGCCGGAAAATGAATGCAACTTCAAGCTCGATTTCACAAGATTGGTAAATACCCTTGCACAAGATGCTGATCATTTTAGCATAGCTTATCAAGTTGCCGCTTTGCAACCGAAAATAAGTTTTTTGAATACCTGCATTCCTTGAATATATTTACAGTACGCTTTTATCTTTTGTTTTCGATAAAATAGTCGCAACCTTAGGTAGGTTGTACTGCTGGATTTAGGCATCACAATATTCAATATTTAAACCCTTTAACTGAAATGGAAAAGAATGAAAGGCAAATTTTAATTGATCGGATATTTGTTGCCATTGAAAAGTATATACCTGTTTACATGGCACACGTGGAAGATAGCTGTATTGCTTCGGGTAATGTGGCCGCTTGTGTAATTGATGATGATGGAATGGTATATGGCAAAATGTTTGGCACCAATAAGTCAAGGCTAAGACAAACATACCAGGTTGCCTGGAAAAAGGCAAGCCAGGTATGGCTTACGGGTGTAAAAACGGGGGAGTATGAACGAATGGTTTTTAATAAATTGGTGGGGGAAAATGAAAACGGCATTGAAGCGCCAGATCTTATTGGATGGGAAGGGGGACAACCGCTTACTATTAAAGATGGAACAATATTATCTGTTGGGTTTAGTGGTTTTAGAGGTACTACCGATATTGAAATAATGCAAAAAGCATTGGCTGATGCGGAACAAATTTAATGGTTGATTGAACTGTTAATTTAACAGTGGTAGCCATTGAAATTTGTGGGACTAAAATTGCTGACCACCCTATCGTATTCAAATGTTTTTTTGTTGATAAACGAAATATTAAAAAATGAATGCAAAAAAATCATGCTGAAAAATTGCCTTACTTTTATTTTACAGTTCAATTATGTAAGCACAAATTGCCGGAGTTAATATCGGCGCTTTTTTTTTAAAATAATAACTTGAAAAAGCTTGCAACACCTTCCATTTTTCTTGGAGTTTTAAGTTTGATATTGCTTTTCTTTTTATTGCCAGCCCTATTTTATTTAAAGGGCTTACACAACGTTTTTTGTTAGTGTGGGACACCAGTTGGCTTTTTTAGTGAGCAGGAAATTGTAACTCTACTAACTATTAGTTGCCGCGGCAGAGAATACCGGCCAGCAGGTTTTATTTAATAATTAAATTCAATTCATAATAAAATAGGGCGATAAGTTTTCAATTTTTAATAAAAAGGGGAATATTTACAATTATTCAATTTTTTTAAAAGTATGATCAGCCCACTAAAAGTAATTGCATTTCAATTTTAAAATCCTTAATAAATACGCTGATTATAATAATTTTCTCGTCAGAAATTGCAATGATACAATACACATTTTTTCCGACAGATGCCCGTCTTTCAGAATACCTTTTTTCTTATGGAACCGTGGAAATTCCAGCAGGCATTACTTCATCGCTGCTTTCTCCACCCAACGGTTTAACAGGATTTTTAATTCGGGTGAAGGAAGATAAAAATGCTTCGGTTGTGGGAAGTGATTTTGAAGGTAAGCCCATAGCAAATCAGCCAAACTATGTGATTGGGCAAACTACCTCCCCCATTACAGGGCATGCCGTAGGGCATATTACTTTTTTGGTAGTGTTCTTTCAGCCATTGGGTATGTACCAACTTTTTGGATGCAACATGGCAAGCCTTACTAACAAATCAACAGACTTGATTGATTTTTTAGGTAGCGAAAAAGCCAGGCTGCTGATAGAGAAATTAAAGAATGCTGATAACAGGGAAGATCAAACTGGTATTCTAAATGATTTTTTTCTGGCGCAAAAGCCAGTGAAAGATGATTGCAGCGATGTAAAAAAAGCGTTGGAACTTATTCATTCGTCACAAGGCAATATCAATGTAAAAAGCATCGAAACAACACTTAGTGTAAACCGGCGTTCGCTGGAAAGGCATTTTAAAAGTAAAGTGGGTATAAGCCCCAAAGTATATGCACAGGTGTACCGGTTTAAATGTGCAATGAATTTTCTGCAAGCCAACCCCAGCACTACCTGGGCTTCGTTAACTTATAACAACGGCTTTTTTGACCAGCCGCACATGATACGTTATTTTAAAGAATACCTAAAGGTTTCACCGAACAACCTTGTTACCCTTGATATGGATTTTATCAACTACCTATTAAGGCATTAGATATGTACGTTAGAAAGGTTTGTTGTCGCATTTGTACAAGATTAAAAATTTTTAGAAAGATACATTTGCAGTGTCGGCACGGCGCAATTTGGTGAGGGACATTAAAAGTTTAAGAAAGGAGTCAAAAAAAGTGATTTAAACTACGTAGAAAAATCTTCAATAATTTTAAAATTTAAAACAAACAAATGACTACACAACAGCTTAAAACAGCGTACACAGCGCCAGGAGAAAATGCTTACAACAATCCATTCCTTAATGTGCTGGGTATGAAGGTGAGCGTAAAAATAGCTCATGCACAAACCTATGGTCAGTTTAGCTGTATAGAAACTTACCTGGCTCCCCACCAGATGGGGCCACCGCCACATGTATATTACGAATTAGACGAAATGATGAGGGTGATAGAAGGTACAGTAACTCTACTTGAAGGAGATAAAATAGTGGAAGTGCCTGCCGGCGCTTATCATTTTAGGCCAAGAGGTGTTGTGCATACGTTTTGGAACGGGCATAATGAGCCTGCTACTTTTTTTGATTTGATGCCTGGCACACAAAATTTTGCACAATATTTAGAAGAGCTTGCGCAACTCGGCACAGACCTGCACAATGAAGGCGCCAACCCATTTGCACCCGAAAATATTGCTCGCTTTAAGGCATTGGATACCCGGTACAATCATGAAGTTTTTTATGATCAAATGCCTGCGCATATGGCTAAGTATGGCGCTAAAGCGTAGTAAATAAAATAGGGTAACAAAAAAACTTTTTGGGGTTGAAATGGTGGATAGGGTATACCATTTATTACCGCTATGCAATGCAGGGTATAAGTAAAAAAAGTATTCAGAAGCATAGTAATAACAACAGTATTTCATCACCCGGATTTATATCAATTTAAATGATCCACAATTTTAACTCCTTTAACCACCAACAAAAATGAAACCTGTTACTTACTTTTCTAATCTTACTCCTTTAAGGGGTATTGCTGCTTTACTTACTGTTATTTTTCACGTAAGCCTAATGGCCGGGCCGTTGGCATTTAATACTCAAGTACTTAATCGCATGTACCTGATGGTAGATTTTTTCTTTGTACTCAGTGGTTTTATTATGTGCCATGTTTACGGCGAGTTATTTTCCGGAAAGGTTACTATGCCCGCATTTAAAAAGTTTACCATTGCAAGGTTTGCAAGGGTGTATCCGTTGCATTTAATTACCCTGCTTTATACAATTATTTTATTCTCTGTATCGGCAAAACTCGGCATTCCTAAAGTGCCGGTATTGCAGGTTGAAAACTCCGGGTATTCAATTTTTACAAACTTACTGCTACTGCAATCTATGAACCTGCACCATTGGTTTAGCTGGGTGCATGCATCCTGGTCAATAAGTACAGAGTGGTGGGCATATATGGTGTTTCCATTTTTAGTGATGCCGTTTTCAAAGCTGTCATCCGCAGGCAAAATAGCAGTTACATTATTATGTTTTGGCGGC
>JANYCA010000016.1 GCA_025360525.1 Chitinophagaceae bacterium
GGCGTATCTGAATGAATTCTTTTATCGCTTTAACAGGCGGGGATTTGATAAAACTATATTTCACAACCTAGTAACAAGAATGGTAAAGAGTGATCCTATTTATCACAAGGCATTCACGACTTAAACGATTTATTCTATAATTTTATTTAGAAATCAATTAAAATCAAAACAATATGAAACAAGTATTTGGAAAATCAATGGTATTTATAGCTGGCATTATAATAATGTGTGCTGGATGCAGTACGACAAAAAAAATGAACAAAGAAGAACGTGGTGTAGCAGTTGGAGCTACCGGAGGTGCGGTAATTGGCGGTATAATTGGTAATAATGTAGGCAACAAACAAAACACTGCCCTTGGTGCTATTATTGGTGCCGTTATAGGTGGAGCTGCAGGCGGTATAATTGGAAATAAAATGGACCGGCAGGCAGAAGTAATTAAACAAGAGATACCAGGCGCAGAAGTTACTAGAGTAGGTGAAGGTATAAATGTAACATTCAGTGAAAACAACCCTGATGGTTCAAAAGCCGGCGTTTATTTTGAAACCAACAAGTTTGATATCAATTCAAATTCAACACTTGCATTAAACAAACTGGTAAAAGTGTTTAACAGCTATCCTGAAACCAATATACTTATAGAAGGTCATACAGATAATGTTGGAGATGCAGATTACAACACAACTCTTTCAAAAAAGCGTGCAACAGAGGTTGCTGATTTTATCGCTGCCGAAGGCATTGCAAAATCAAGATTAACTGTAAAATGGTATGGCGAAACTCAACCAAAGGTTGAAAATTCTACAGATGTTAACAAGGCGCTAAACAGAAGAGTTGAATTTGCAATTACTGCTAATGATAAAATGAAACAGGAAGCTGCGAAAGAAGCTGCGAATAAAAACTAACGTCTTTGCAGCATGTAATTTTAAAGTAAAATTGTATGTTTTAAACTATCTCCAGCTTTAAATAAACATTATACATAAAAGAGAGGCTATCTTAAAAAAGTAGTCTCTCTTGCATTTTATTAAATCAAGTATTATCTAAGTGTTGCCCGTGGACCACCTACAGCATAGGCAGCTTCCATACGGGATTTTTGACCGATGCTAAACATATACATGCAAGCGTCAGCTGTATAATCCATGTAATTCATAGTCATCATAATAGGTGCACCTGTACAGGTACTTCTTGTACCGGCAGCAGGACAGTTATAATTAGCTGAAGTATGCAATGGGGTATCACCAACGAAATCATCGCCACAGTTAGCATCTCCCCAAATATGCCTTAAATTAAGCCAGTGCCCCACTTCGTGAGAGGCTGTTCTGCCAAGATCATAAGTAGAAATGTAGTAACCAGCAGCATATTTACTACGGCTGCCAAATGCAGAATTTAAAATTACGACGCCATCAGTTGCAGAACTTCCCCCGGGAAATTGAGCATAACCTAAAAGGCTGTTCCCTAAAGTACAAGCCCACATATTTAGCTTGGTAGTTGGGCTGGTTGGATCGATACCACCTTGTGCACTTTTTTTCATAGCATCATTGGTACTCCAGCTTTTTTTAGTAGTACTTTTTCTAACAACCGCATCCAATTCAAATCGGATTTTCATTCCTGTTGAGGTAACTGATGTAAATGTTCCCGGCACCAAATTGATATCGCCATTGGTACCTTTATAATCTTCATTCAACACATCAATTTGAGATTGTATCTGCAGAATGTTCAAATTCTCCGATGCCGTTTTGTACAAGACGTTTACTACAACTGGTATAATCATTGTGTCTCCCACAGTAGACAAACGCTGAAGTTTTGAATTGGATGTATATCGTTTAGTAAATGCTTCAATAGCGTCCATTCTGCCTTTTAGACCAGGATCTGCTTTTAATTGCTCATTGAGCACTTCTACGGAAGCACATCTACGTCCAGCAATTGGTGCAGTTTGTTCCTCAGCCACTTTGGTGCTGTCTGTAACTGTCGTCTTTTGACAAGCGCTCAAGATAACTGACCCTGCAAAGAAAATAAAAAAGCTTTTTTTCATGTCGTTATAATTTTTTGGTGAATTAGTAAAGCGTAAATCCATAAATTATTAAATAGAAAATTAGTTTAATTATGTTAATAAAAAATTAATGTGGAAAAAAATACAGCTGAATCATCGAAAACTAAAATAACGACACCAATATAATTCGAAAAAAAATACCAACTTTATCGTAAAACTTTTAAGAAAAAGGTTGGTGTTGGCTAAAGAGATTTTCTTACTAAAAACAGCACTATCCGTCTATATTTTCTTTTGAAAAATTTGCTTTTAGAGTATTAATCATTTTACTTGTTTATCTTGCACGCAGGTAAAAATTGATAGAATTATAATCGAAATCGATAAATAACCATTACGATATTTTCGATCAATAGTTGAATAATACAAACAGGCACTATGAGTTTTAATAAATATAAAATTGAACAAATTGCAGTAGGAGATAAAATCTATTTCGATGATGTTTATACCAACAACCAATTGACACAATCTAATTTTGATGAATACTGGAAAGTAGTTGCCAAAGACGGAGGGAACCTGATGGTAAATTTAAGAGAGAAATACAATTGCACAGTTGATATTAAAGATGTACGACATCACCTTCCCCAGCTGCAATAATTGAAGATAAAACTGCTGGCGAACTTTATAAAAATAACGCCACTTCCAATACAACTAAGTCACAATACTCCTCTGTTATTAGGATTGCGAAGATCTGCCTGAAGTCGTTCTATTTTGTTAGAATTCTAAGAAAGCTTTCATAATAACATAAAAAACGGCAAGCAATACTGCAATTAGCAAAATATTTTCAACAAAAAAATACATTAATATTTCTATTATCCGTGAATAGGAGAAAAGGTATTTTAATGCAGCTAGTGTGAGCATATAATTCAACATTAATGAGGTTTAAAAGCTTTATCGTTATACATAGATTGATTGTATAGATAGTATTTCCCGTCATTATAATTTCGCCAGTACCTATGACCTTCGAGGTCATAATATAATTTTCCATCTATAGTCTTACTAGCAGTTATATCATTCACAATAATTACTTTAGGTACAGCTAACTTTGAAATTTTTCTTACAGGCATTTTCTTAACTACCCCTCCAGATGCACTATTCGGTAATTCTGCTATTGCAGTTTGAGGTTGTTGCTTTTTATTGCAGCTTATCATTGCAGCACATAGTCCAATAACAACTGCTGTAAGGTATTTTTTCAGCATCTTATTTTTCCAGAAAACATTGCAATTCCCTTACCAAAAAATGTTAAGGGAAGCTTTAAACCCGAATTCAGCTTTTTAAATATATAAGTAACTTATTCCCCACAATTAATGCCAAATTAAGGCAATACAATAAATAAAAAATGTAACTACAAAATTCGTTAAGCACCATTTTCAGGTTTTAGTTTTTGGATTTAAAAACGACCGAAGCCATCAACTTCAAAAAAAAATCAATTAAAAACGTTATTCTTCATAAAACATGATAATTTTTCTCTTTTACATGACAGAAGTCATTATTTTTTTCCCACTTGTTTTTAACTTTAGTAACAAGAATAAAACTAATGGTAATTATTAATTAACAAGTTCTTAATTAAAAAAATAATGTTATGATAACAGAGTCACAAAATAGATCAATCATAGAGGAATGCAGGCATTGGCAGGAGCAGTTTGCACTATACCGTGAAAAAATGAACAAGTTAAAAACAGCATTGTATCTTTTTGCCCCCCGTAAAACAGAAAATACTGTATTAGCTGAAATAGAACATTTTCACAACCAGTTCCATATTCAGCTAATTAACATTCACGACTTAAAACATGAAATACGCAATCACTTGCACGAAGCTGAAAAATACCCGAATATCGGACATCGAATTCCGCACCATTACATAAAAGAAAAAGTCGACCTGCAACTTGCTTCACTCGATAAATTGGAACAGGAATTTCAACATTTTATTCAAACTTAATTTTTTCGTAAAGCGCCAGCCAGTCTTTTAAAGATTGGCTGATTTCTTTAGAGACCATCTGTTAATTGTAAATGAAATCATCATGGCTACCTACGACACCAATCACGTGAAAAACATTGCCCTGCTTGGGCATGCAGGCTGTGGAAAAACCACCATGGCCGAGAGTATGTTATATGAAGCAGGAATAATTAAACGCCGCGGCAGCATTGCTGCAAGAAACACAGTAAGCGATTATCACGAGCTGGAAACAGAACGGCAAAGTTCTGTTTTTGCTTCCCTGCTGCACACTCCATGGCGCAACTATAAAATCAACATTATTGATACGCCGGGCTATGATGATTTTGCCGGGGAGGTACTAAGTGCTCTTCGGGTGGCTGATATAGGTGTACTTATTTTACCGTTAATAAAGGCGAAGAAGAAAAATTATCGCAGGCATTACATACATTGAGAGAAGAAGATGCAACCGTTCAGTTTGAAGTATCACAGGAATTTAAACAGGTATTACTTCATTGCCAGGGCGAATTGCATCCGCAGGTTATACACTGGAAAATTGCTAATATTCATAAACTGGTAGTAACTTTTGATAAGCCGAAAATCGCTTACAGGGAAACCATCAGGTCGTCTGCCGAATCAACTTATCGCCATAAAAAACAAAGTGGGGGCGCCGGCCAGTTTGGAGAAGTATTTATGCGGATTGAACCTTGGTACCATGGAATGCCAGACCCCATTGGATTGCACCTACGGGCTACAGATGAAATTGATTTAGAATGGGGTGGCAAACTGGTATTTTTAAACTGCATTGTTGGTGGTGCCATCGATGCCCGGTTTCTTCCATCTATATTAAAAGGTGTGATTGAAAAAATGCAGAATGGTCCATTAACAGGTAGTTATGTACGGGATGTAAGGGTGAGTGTATATGATGGCAAAATGCACCCAGTCGACAGCAATGATATCTCCTTTAAAATTGCCGGTCTGCATGCGTTCCGCAAGGCATTTACCGAAGCTGCTCCCCAATTACTTGAACCTGTTTATGAAGTTGAAGTATTTTGTCCTGATGACCAGGTTGGGGCTGTAATGGGCGATTTACAAACACAAATGTCTATTGTTGAGGGAATGGAAGCGGAAGGGCACTTTCAAAAAATAATTGCCAGGGTTTCTTTGTCACAAATGCACCAGTATTCTTCCTCACTTAGAAGTTTAACACAGGGACGGGCCCGTTTCAATATGCAGTTTGTTGAATATGCACCGGTGCCTTACGAAGTGCAAAAGAAGCTGACAGAAGCGTACAGTAAACGTACTGTTGACGCAGATTAGATAACGTAATTTTGTTTATCAATTTTTTAAATTTATACTCATGAAAAAAATTACCTGGACTATGATACTGGTTACATTTATTGCAGCCTGTAACAGCAAACAGCCCGACAAACAGGCTGTTTTAATTGATTCATTAACTAAAATAACCCAGGCAGATTCTGCAAATAAAATTATCGATGCACACTATTTTTGGGAAGCAGACCAGGATTCTCCTAAAGGGTTAGTAATGAAAAAATCGAGGCCAATCAGTCCGGATTCATTAACTACCGGCAGTTTGGTACAGGTACTAAACAACCTCCATCCAAACGTTGAACTATCTTACGTAAAAACATCCGGAGATACCATATTTGTAAAAATAAATAAGAGCACCTATTTAACTCAGCGAATGGGATCAAGCGGAGCCGAGGCATACCTGGCAGACGCTACCTACAACTTAACCGAATTGGCCGGTATAAACTTTGTAGACATCAACTTTAAAATGGGTGACCATGCTGAGCCAGGCACCTATTCAAGAACAGATTTTGTTTGGGATAAAAAATAATCAATTCAAAATTTTTATTGACAGAAACACTTCAATATTTTATGTGGTAGCGATGTAACATTCACAACCGCTTTTGCATGCTGTTTCAGCGGGTTTTGTAATTGAAGTTGGTTAAAAGCAGGCCAGATAATTTTTTAAATAAAGACCTATCTTTAATTAATCACATCACTTCAATCCCCTGCACATGAATAAATTTATCCTTGTATTATTAATTGTAACTATTGGCATACAATTACCTGCACAAACAGACAGCATACATTTCTACAAAAAAAATGAAGTAATGATAACCATGAGGGATGGTATAAAACTGAATACGGTAATTTTTTCTCCCGTAGATGCAAAGCATGCTTTACCGGTTTTACTACAACGAACACCTTATGGAGCTAACCCGGGCATAATTGCCAACGACACAGCTCTAAGTCTCTCAAAGTTTGGCAAAAACTATGGCAGTATGCTGGCCGAAGGCTATTTTTTGGTAATTCAGGATATAAGGGGTAAGTACAAAAGTGAAGGTACCATGCAAATTCACCAGCCGCTGATTCATCTTACCAATAAAAATGCAATAGATGAAAGCACGGATACATATGATACCGTTGATTGGCTAGTAAAAAACCTGAAAGGCAACAATGGCAAAGTTGGCATCTTTGGTGTTTCCTATCCGGGTTGGCTTGCACTCGTGGGTGCTGTAGATCCGCATCCTGCATTAAAAGCATCCTCCGAACAGGCCTGCATGGGTGATTTATTTTTGGGAGATGATTTTCACCACAATGGTGCCTTTCGTTTAAGTTATGGAATGGAGTATACTTACCAAATAGAATTTGATAAAACAACCGATAGTGATTTTCCGTTTCCCCAGTTTGATTTGTATGATTGGTACAGAAAACTTGGTTCACTAAAAAATGTAAACGACCAATATTTTCACGGCAAAATACCTACCTGGAATGATTTTGTGCAACATCCAAATTATGATAATTTCTGGCAAAAAAATTCTACCCTAAGTTATGTGGCCAAGGCCGAAATACCGCAGTTGCATGTAGGTGGCTATTACGACCAGGAAGACATAAATGGTCCGCAACTGATGTATAAACACATGGAGAAAAATGATAAAGCTGGTTATAACCATATTGTATTAGGCCCCTGGAACCACGGGCAATGGGCAAAAGGTTATACAGATAGTTTGGGCAAAATTGGTTTTGGAAGCAATACAGTTGGATGGTTTCAGGCATTGCAAAAAAAATGGTTCGATTACTGGCTGAAAGGTATTGGGGATGGAAACTTTGAAGAAGCTTATTGTTTTCAAACCGGCAGTAATCAATGGAAAACTTACAACACATGGCCTCCTGAAAAAGCAACCATAAAAAGATTATATGCCGGCAGCAATAACAGGAGCTCATTTTCTAAACCAACGGCTTCAAAAGGTTTTGTAAGCTATACCAGCGATCCGCAAAAGCCTGTTCCCTACCGTACGCTTCCCATTGAAGCTACCTATGGCCAGGCAAGCCGTTGGGGTCAGTGGCAGGTAGAAGATCAGCGTTTTGTTTATTCAAGACCAGATGTAGTGAGTTTTATGATGGATGTACTTCCAAATGATTTAACCGTTACAGGAAAGGTAACGGCACATTTATTTGCAAGTACAACAGGTACAGATGCCGATTGGGTAGTGAAATTAATAGATGTTTATCCTGGGTTTGACAAGGAAAGTTTAGCTATGAGTGGTTTTCATTTGCCGGTTGCTATGGAGGTATTTCGTGGCAGGTTCAGAAAAAGTTTTAGTAGCCCAACACCACTCGTACCAGGCAAGCCAGAAGAGTTTATAATTGATTTGCACGACATCAACCATACATTTAAAAAAGGACACCACTTAATGATACAGGTGCAAAGCAGCTGGTTCCCAATAATCGACCAAAACCCACAAAAATTTGTTCCTAATATTTTTAAAGCAAACGAAACAGATTTCATTAAAGCAGAACAACGTATATACTTCTCTGCCCAATTACCAACTTATATTGAATTGCCCGTAATGAAAGAAAAATTGAAGCAATAAAATTTCGAAGGCAGAAACCCACATTAACCAAGCAGTGTCATATAGCTAACTAAGCAAAATCATAGTTGACAAAACACCCCGTTTGTAATTTTAAATTAGTGTTGTCCGATATAATTTAAAAAAAGGGCGGTTTTATGGCCACCCTTTATCAACTTTGTAGTTACTACACAATAAAGTTTGATATGAACAAATCTACAAATTATCTCGGACAGCCTATCTTTTCTCAGCTACTT